>NZ_JBEPAK010000120.1:0-21379 GCF_040298565.1 Kitasatospora sp. NPDC001539
CCTTGACCCGGTCGTCGAGCAGGTTGGCCCGGTGCACCGAGCCGTTGCCGAAGCCGGCCGCGGTGTAGCCGGCGGCCTGCTTGTTGTTCCAGGAGACGTAGTAGTCCTGGTTCACGGACTGCGGGTGCTCGGCCGCCGGGGTGTACCGGGCCGTGTTGGTGGCCGGGTCGAAGTCCGCCCACTCGTAGGAGGGTTGGGCGAGGACGGGCAGGCCGGCGTCGACCCCGGCGGCGCGCACCGGGTTGCTGCCGGAGTTGTAGTACGCGATGTCGCGGGAGTCCGCGTAGAACCAGTTGAAGGTGTAGTTGATGTCCTGGGCGGCGCGCTGGAAGCTCGGGGCGTCGTGCACGGCGCCGGGGTCGTTCAGCTCCTGGAAGCCGATGATGGAGTCGGCCTCGTGCCGGTAGGTGGAGCGCAGCGAGGTGAACGCGACGGGCTTGCCGCCGACGGTGCCCCGGGCGCTCACCAGGCCGTAGTTCGAGCGGCGCATCACCAGGGTGTACGAGCCGGCGGCGGTGGAGTCGGCGGTGGTCGGGCTCCACGCGTTCCTGCGTTCCAGCCGGTCGAAGGGCAGGCACTGGCCGTGCCAGAGGTAGGAGTCGGCGGCGGTGGTGACCGGTGAGCCGTCGGTGGTGCAGAGCGGGACGGCGTAGGTGTCGGTGATGTCCTGCCCGGCCGAGGTCGCGCTCCAGGCGTAGTCCTGGCCGCGGCCGAGCTGGACGTAGAAGCTCAGCCCGGCGAACGCGGCGCCGCGGGCGCTGATGCCGGGGCCCTGGAGTTCCTCGAGCATCAGCAGCTGCGGGGCGAAGTAGCCGGTCTGCGGGCCGAACACGGCCACCGGGTGGCCGTCGTCGGTGTGCGCGCCGGAGACCAGCAGGGCGTTGGACATGCCGTGCTTGGCGGTGAGCAGGTTGCCGGGCAGCACGCCGCCGGCCTTGGTCGTCGCGGTGTTCGCGGAGCCGGTGGCGTCGTAGATCATCCGCTCGGGCACCACGGAGCCGGGGTCGGGCACGGCCTCGCCCTGCGGATGGTCGGGCACGGTGGCGTACGGGAAGCTCTGGCCGTCGTGCAGGGTCCGCACCGCCTCGGGGTCGTCGGCCTCGCGCAGCGACTTCCAGACCGCGTCCCCGGCGTCCTTGCCGTAGCGGGCCTCGGCCGCCGACTTGACCTGGGCCGAGGCGAGTTCGTTGCCGCCGCCGGCGCCGAACAGCGCACCGACCACCGAGGCCAGGGCGACCAGGTCGGTCAGTTTGAACGGCTCGATCGAACCCGCGTTGGTGATCGGGTCGATGTGACCGGTGAGGTCGTACTCGCCGGGGAAGGTGCGGCCGTTGTACGCCTCCCTGGCGTACTGGTTGATGCCGTCGAGGTAGGCGTTCGCGTCGGCGAGGGCCTGGGCCGCCCGGCCGCCGCGGGCGGCGAGCCCGTCGATCTGCTGCTGCAACTCGGCCTCGGTGTACGGCGCGGCCTGCCAGAAGCTCTGCTCCAGCTGGCGGTTGGCGGCGGCGCCGCCCGCGAAGCCGGACAGCTGGCCGCGGCCGACGTGCCGGAACAGGTCCATCACCCAGAGCCGGTCCTGCGCGGCGGCGTAGCCGGCGCCGAACTCGGTGCCGTAGCGGGTGGTGCCGGTGATGTGCGGGATGCCGGCGGCCTTGTCGCGGACGATGGTGACGTCCGGGCGGGGGCTGGTGGTACTGGCGACCTGGTCGGCGGGGACGCCGAAGGAGGCGTCGTTGAAGAAGCCGCGCAGCCCGGCCTCGGTGAGCCCGGGGTAGCCGGAGGCGAGGGCCGCATACGGGCCGAGCTGGTCGTCGGTGTGCGCGGGGCGGCTGCCGAACATCCGGTTGAGCAGGATCTCGGCGAGCGTCGCGTTGCCGTTCTCGCCGGGCGGCAGGATGTCGGCGCAGTGGCCGCCGCAGTAGTCGGCGGCGGCCGCGGTCCCGGCCGCAGTGGTCGGGACGGCGGTGGCGCCGGTGGGGGTGGTGAGGGTCGCGGTGACCACCAGGGCGGACGCGAGGGCGGCGGCCGCCGCGAAGCGGAGGGGGTGTCGGAAAGGGTGTCGGAGGGTGTGGGGGCGTGGGCGCAAGGCGAGCTCCTCCGTCGAAGCCACGGGGAGTCGACGGTAGGGGTGCTACTGGCCGGTTGGCTAGTGGCGTGCATGCCATTTCCTGTACGGGACACCGGAGTTGTCGGCCGCGTCGGCGGCGGCCCGGTCCCGCGCGCGGTCGGTCCGGGCGGGGTACCGCGTCGGCGGGGCCGGCGGCGTCCGACAGGTCGGCCGCCGGCGCGCTCCCATGCGCCCAGGGGCATCACGCCGTGCCATGAGGCCTGTTGGACGGATCGGTGCAGGCCCCCTAGCGTTCGGCGCATGACAGAGCGACGCGCGATCCTCAGCGGTTCGACCTTCGAGGAGCAGATCGGTTACGCCCGGGCCGTGGTGGACGGCGAGTGGGTGCACGTGTCCGGGACGACCGGGTTCGACTACGCCCGGATGACGATCTCCGAGGACGTGGTGGAGCAGGCCGAGCAGTGCCTGCGCAACATCGGGGCCGCGCTGGCCGAGGCGGGGTGCGGCTTCGCCGACGTGGTGCGGGTGCGCTACCTGCTGCCCGAGCGTGCGGACTTCGAACCCTGCTGGCCGGTGCTGCGGCGCTGCTTCGGTGACGTCCGGCCGGCCGCCACCATGATGGTCTGCGGACTGGCCGACCCCCGGATGAGGATCGAGATCGAGGTGGACGCGCGGCGGCCCTCCTGACGGAGCCCCGGGCCCGCCGGGTCCGGGCGCGCGATCGGCCCGGACCCGGGTGCGCTCAGCGGCGGGACGCCAGGCGGGCGCCGAGGGCCTCCGGGTCGGGCAGGAACCAGATGTGGCCGCCCGCGTTGGACTCGTGGACCAGTGAGCGCAGGGCCGAACTGGCCTCCAGGTGGCGGGAGATGTCGCCGAGGACGGCCAGCGGCACCTGGTAGTTGACGAACTTCTGCATGACCTCCCCGGCGAACCCGGTGCTCAGGACGAAGAACTCGTCGCTCAGCCGGTCGGCCGGGACGGCGACGACCTCGGCGCCCTGGTACGTCGCGCCGATGAGGTCCAGTGCGTCCTGCACGGTGCTGATCACGGGCCCGGCCGGGTCGCACACCAGCACCTTCACGCCGCTCAGTTCCTGCACCGTGTCAGCCATGGCGTTCTCCTGCCGGTCGGTCGGGATGACCCGGGCGGAGCACCCGGCCCGGGCCTGATCATCGGTGATCCGGCCTCAATCTAGGCCAGGCGGAGCGGTGCCCGGAACCGATTTTGGGGCCGCCGACCGGGCCGTCCGGGCGCGGAACCCGACGCGTGGCGGAGAGCGCCGGGCCCGGCGCCCGGAGAGCAGCGGCGGTGTCAGAGCCGCTCGGGGACGGGGTTGCCGACCGCCTCGATGGCCCGGCGCAGCGGCACCTTCAGCAGGACCGCGAAGCCGATCACGAAGAACACCAGCAGCGAGATGATCGCCGAGCGGTAGCTGCCGGTGACCTGGTAGGCGACGCCGAAGACCAGCGGGCCCATCCAGCTGGTGCCGCGGTCGCTGACCTTGTACAGGCTGAAGTACTCCGCCTCCCGGCCGGCCGGGATCAGGTGGGAGAACAGCGAGCGGGAGAGCGCCTGGCTGCCGCCGAGCACCAGGCCGATCATGCACGCCAGGACGTAGAACCAGATGGGCTGGTGGGCGGGCATGACGTACCCGAGGGCGAGGGTGACCACCCAGCCGACCAGGGAGCCGAGGATGGTCCGCTTGGCGCCGTACCGCTGGGCGATCCGGCCGAGCAGCAGCGCCCCGCCGATCGCCACCACCTGGACCATCAGCACGGCGGTGACCAGCGAGGTCTGGTCCATGCCCAGCTCCTCGCTGCCGTACAGCGAGGCCTGCGAGACGACGGTCTGGATGCCGTCGTTGTAGCAGAGGAAGGCGGCGAGGTAGAGCAGCGTCAGCGGGTGCCGGCGCATGTTCTTCAGGGTCCGGCCGAGTTCCCGCAGGCTGCCGGCGGTGGGCCGGTCGGCCGCGGCCGCCGGGCGGTCGGGCGCGACGCCCGCCCGGGAGGGCAGTCGCAGCAGCGGGACGAGGGTGAACAGCGCCCACCAGAGTCCGGCCGAGGCCAGGCAGATCCGCACCGCGGTGCCGGAGGCGAGGCCGAGCGCGTCATGGCCCTGGAACAGCGCCAGGTTGGCGATCAGCAGCAGGCCGCCGCCCGCGTAGCCGTAGGCCCAGCCCTTGGAGGAGACCTTGTCGCGCTCGTCGGGGGAGGCCAGGCCCGGCAGGTAGGCGTACGACAGCGCGACCGACACGGCGTACGAGATGTTGGCGACCACCAGCAGGGCGCCGCCCAGCAGGTAGCGGTCGCCCTGGAGGAAGAACATCCCCGTCGTGGCGATCGCACCGACGTACGCGAAGCCGCACATCAGCTCCTTGTGCCGCCCGGTGCGGTCGGCGACGGTGCCGGTCAGCAGCATCACCGCGACCGAGATCAGCACCGAGAAGGAGACGGTGTACGGGAAGAACGACCCCGCGCGGATCGACAGGCCCAGCGGGTGCACGTCGCCGGACGCGTCGGCGGCGTTCCTGGCCACCTCGGTCAGGTAGGGGCCGAGGAACACCGTCAGGACGGTGGCCGAGAAGGCGGCGTTGGCCCAGTCGTTGACGTACCAGCCGAACTGCATCCGGCGCAGCGCGCGGCCGTCGCCGCTGGTCGGCGGCGGCTCGTCCGCCACGTGGTCCCGCAAGTGGTCCGTGGTGCTCATACGGCTCCCTGTTCCGTGCTGGAGCCGGTGCTGCCGTGCGTCCAGCAGCCGCGCTCGCTGAGGACGTCCCGGAGGACGTCGATGCGATCGGCCATGATGCCATCCACACCCAGGTCGAGGAGAGCCCTGATCCGTGTGGGATCGTCCACAGTCCAGACGTGGACCTGCAGGCCCAGCCGGTGCGCGGCGCGTACGAAGGCCCGGTCGACCACTCGGACGCCCAGGTGCCGCTCCGGCACCTGCGCACACAGCCCGGCGTACGGCGCCCGGCGCCCCGGCCGGGGCGGCAGCGGGCCGCCCAGCGAGCGCAGCCGCAGCCGGGCCACCTCGCGGGGGCCGAGCGAGGTGGCCAGCCGGGGCCCGGCGGCGGCCCGGACGGCGGCCAGGCGGCTGTCGGAGAAGCCGCCGACGCAGACCCGGTCCCAGGCGTCGGTCCGGCGGATCGCCTCGACCAGGGGGGCGACGGCCGGTGCCGCCTTGACGTCGATGTTGAACCGGGCCTCGGGGAACGCCCCGAGCAGGTCCTCCAGCAGCGGGACCGGCTCCCGGCCGCCGATCCGGGCCCGCCGGACGGTCTCCCAGGGCAGCTCGGCGACGGCTCCGCTCCGGTCGGTGACCCGGTCGAGCCGGGAGTCGTGGAAGGCCACCAGCACGCCGTCGGCGGTGGCGTGCACGTCCGTTTCGAGGTAGCGGTAGCCGAGCGCCACGGCGGCGTCGAACGCGGCGAGCGAGTTCTCGGGGTGCCCGAGCTCACCGCCCCGGTGCGCGAAGGCGAGCGGCCCCGGGTGGTCGAGGAAGGGGTGCATGTGGTGCTCCGAGCTGCGGGGACAGGGGGCGGTGCTGCCGGTTCGCGGCCGTCCCGGATCGCTCCGCGTTACAGTATTACGCACTCTGTCAAGCAGTAATGATCATCGTCCGCCTCCCCCGGAAGGAGAACGGGGCGCCGATCGTCGGACCCTCGGCGGTGGGGCCGGTGCGGGCCTTCGCCGGTCAAGGAGGGTGCCTGGAAGATCTTTTGACGCCGGATCACCTCGTGGCGGCCTTTGGAGGCAGGCGGTGGCGCTCTCCTGTCGGACGGTCGGTCCGGAAACCCGATTTCGTGTTCGCCCGGTTGTCGCCTATGGTTGGTCTCACCGACGCGGGGTGGAGCAGCTCGGTAGCTCGCTGGGCTCATAACCCAGAGGTCGCAGGTTCAAATCCTGTCCCCGCTACCAATCCGAAGCCGGGGTCGACGCGAGATCGCGTCGGCCCCGGCTTCGTCGTCCCTCGGCCGCCGCCCTGAGGTCGACGTCCCCGGCCGCGACACACCGATCGCCGTCCTCCCCGGCGGCGCCGTCCGATCGGCCTAGGCTCGTCGGATGAAACGATTGGGGACCTCACGACTCGACGCCATCGACCGGGCCCTGTTCGACCGCATCGCCGCCGCCCCGCTGCACGGCACCCGCCCCTGGTTGCGGGCCCTGAGCCGGGCCGCCGACCACGGACTGCTGTGGACGGGCACCGCCGCCGTCCTCGGCGCGTTCGGCGGGCGCACCGGGCGGCGGGCGGCCCTTCGCGGACTCGGCTCGCTCGCCATCGCCTCGGCCACCGCCAACACCGTCGCCAAACACGCCACCCGCCGGCCCCGCCCCGCGCTGGACGGCGTACCGTCCCTGCGCCGGCTGCTGCGCCAGCCCGTCACCACGTCGTTCCCCTCCGGCCACTCCGCCTCCGCGGCCGCCTTCGCCACCGGCGTGGCCATCGAGTCCCCGCTGCTGGGGGCGGCCGTCGCGCCGATCGCCGCGGCGGTGGCGTTCTCGCGGGTCTACACCGGGGTGCACTACCCGGGCGACGTCCTCGCCGGTGCGGCGCTGGGTGCGGCCGCGGCCGGCACCACCCTGCGGTGGTGGCCGCGCGCGTCCGACGCCCCGCCGTCGGCCGCCCCCGCCGCTCGCCCGGCGCCCGCGCTGAAGCGGGGGAGGGGCCTGTCGGTGGTGGTCAACTCGGGCTCCGGCAACGGCTCCCCGATAGCCGCCGGCCCCGAGGACACGGCGGAGGAACTGCGCGCCATGCTGCCCGAGGCGGACGTCCGGGTGTGTGGACCGCAGGACGACCTGGCCAAGATGCTGGGCGAGGCCGCCGACCGGGCCGCCGCCGTCGACGGCGCGCTCGGGGTGTGCGGGGGCGACGGCAGCGTCAACCTGGCCGCCGCCCTGGCCGTCGAGCGCGCACTGCCGCTGGCCGTCTTCCCCGGCGGAACCCTCAACCACTTCGCCCTGGACCTCGGCGCCACCACCCACGGGGCCACCGCCGAGGCCGTGGAGGCCGGCAGCGCGGTCGGCGTGGACCTGGGACTGGCCGCCGACGCCGACGGCACCCGGACCTTCGTCAACACCTTCAGCCTCGGTATCTACCCCGAACTCGTGCACCAGCGCGAGAAGTTGGAGGGACGCATCGGCAAGTGGCCGGCCCTCGCGGTGGCCGTGGCCAAGCTGTTGCCGAGCGCCGAACCGGTCACCGTCCACGCCGCCGGCCGCCCGCGCCGACTGTGGCTGCTGTTCGCCGGCAACGGGGCGTACGAACCGGCGGGCCTCGCCCCCACCCGGCGCGCCGCGCTGGCCGACGGACTCCTCGACGTCCGGGTCGTCGACGGCGGCAGGCCCTTCGCCCGCACCCGGCTGGCCGCCGCCTTCCTGTCCGGGACCCTGGACCGTTCCCGGGTCTACCGGACGGTTCGCCTGCGCGCCTTGGAGGTGGACTCCCTCGGCGACGCCGACCGCATCGCGGTCGACGGCGAAAGCGTCCCGGCGCACGGTGCGCTGCGGCTGTCCAAGTCGCCCGCCGCGCTCACCGTCTACCGCCCGGCGGTCGCCGACTGAGCCTCCGGGCCGGGCCCGTCGTCCGGAGCCCCGCTCGGCGGGGTCGGGGACGGGCCCGGTCGGCGGTCAGCGGACCGCCACCCCGACCAGGCAGGTGTCGTCGTCCGTGTCGGCGCTGCTGTACTGCAGCAGGTGGTCCAGGTGCCCCTCCAGGCCGTCCGCGCTGGTGGCCGACTGGTGGTGGGCCCGCTCCGCGAGCGTCATCAGGTTGGTCAGGGACGCCTGGAGCGACTCGTCCCGGCGCTCGATCAGCCCGTCGGTGTACATCACCAGGGTGTCGCCGGCCTGGAGGACGAAGTCGTGCTCCTCGTACTCCGCCTGGTCCAGGGCGCCGAGCAGGATGCCGCCCACCTGCGGGAGGGTCATCGCCCGGCCCTCCCGCACCAGGACCGGCGGCGGGTGGCCCGCGCGGGCCCAGCGCAGCCGGCGGGTGGCCGGCTCGTAGAGCCCGCAGACCGCGGTGGCCGTGACGTTGTCGGTCAGGTGGTGGGTGACGCTGTTGAGCCAGCTCAGCAACTGGGCCGGCCCGGCGCCGGTGGCGGCCAGACCGCGCAGGGCGTTGCGCAGCGCGACCATGCCGGTGGCGGCCTCGATGCCGTGCCCCGCGACGTCGCCGACGCACAGCAGCACGTCGCCCGTCGGCAGGGCCAGCGCGTCGTACCAGTCGCCCCCGACCAGGTGGTCCTTCTCGGCCGGGCGGTAGCGGACCGCGACGCGCAGGTCGTGCAGGTCCAACGGCCCCCGGGCGGGCGGCATGATGGCGTGCTGGAGCTGGAGGGCGAGGCGGCTGCGCTCGGCGGCCTGCTGCTCGCTCTGCGCCAGCTGGTCGCGGGTGGCGGCCAGCGCCACCTCCGTCCAGTGCTGGGCCGAGATGTCCTGGTAGGCGCCGCGGACGATGCGCAGCCCGCTGTCCGGGTCGCGCACCGGCTCGGCCACCACGCGGATGTGCCGGGTGACGCCGTCGGGGCGTTGCAGCCGGAAGGCGGTGGAGGCCGGGCGCCGGTGGTACAGGAGGGTGCGCAGGAACCGGCCGATGGTGTGCCGGTCGTCCGGGTGGGCGTGCTCGGCCAGCTGGTCGAGGGCGATCGGCTGTGCGGTGGGCGGCAGCCCGTGAAGCTCGAACAGCGTGTCGTTCCAGACGATCTGACGGGTCTTCAGGTTCTCCTCGAAGCCGCCGATCCGGCCCAGACGCTGCGCGTGCTGGAGCAGCCGGGCGACCCTCGGGGTGCCGTCGTCGAGCCGCCAGACGACCACCAGGTGGATGCCGTGGCGGCTGATGCTCACCTGCGCCCGGGCGCTCAGCGGCACCCCGTCGACCAGGGCGGCGAGCCGCATGCCCTGGGCGCGGAAGGGCTCTCCGGTGGCGAAGACGTGCTCGACCTTCTCGGCCAGGCCTCCCGGCTCGGCCGCCAGCGGGTACGCCTCCAGCAGGCGGGTGCCCACGATGGCGGCGGTGGGCCGGCCGGCGAAGTCGACGAAGGACGGGTTGACGTGCCGGATCACGAACTTCAGCGGGAGCTCGGTGTCCTCAGGAGCCACCCGCAGGACCAGGCAGGGATCGAGGAGACCGTCCGTCAGCTGCCGCAACTCGTCGAACTGGGCGTCCGCCGGGTCCGCGACGGCGTACTGCCGGCTGTCCCAGGACTCCAGGGTGGCGGCCGCCACCTCGGCCAGCGCCTCGAACTGCCGTTGCAGGGGCTGCGACTGCTCGGGCAGCGCCTCGCGCCAGCAGATCTCCAGCACGCCGATCAGCCGGCCGCCGACCCCCGCCGGGACGGCGAGGCGCCCGCCGCGGATCTCGTGCTGGCCGATCGAGGGCAGCGACGCCTCGGCGAGCGTGTGGTAGCCGACCGCGGCGCGTTCGTCCAGGGCCCGGCGGGCCGGGGTCGGCACGCCCGGCGGGACGTGCCGCCAGCGGCGCGCCTCCTCCGGCTGGAAGCCGGCGCTGCCCGCCAGGGACAGCGAGAGGTCGGGGTGGGCCGCCCAGACCGCCACCGCGGCCACCCCGAGCGGCCGCAGGGCGTGCTCCAGCATGGAGCGCGCGGCCGTCGCGGCGTCACCGCCCGCGATGGTGTCGGCCTCGGTGCTGCGCAGCCGCAGCGCCACCGGGTCCTCCGGCCGGACGGCCGTACCGGCGACGAAGTCCCGGGCGAGCGCCGAGATCTGGTCCGCCGCCACCTGGTTGACCAGGTCGGCGGCCAGCGCCAGCGTCGTGACGCCCGCCTGCTCGGCCAGGCTCTCCAGCTGCCGGGCAGCCTCGGTGGGGCCGCAGCGCAGCCGCTCCACCAGGACGCCGACGGCCATCTCGACGACGGCACGGCCGGCCGCGTCGGCCTGCGCCTGGTCCAGCTCCTGGCGCAGCCGCTCGACCGTGGTGGCGAGCCGGCCGACGGCCGCCGCGTCGCCTCCCGGCTCCTGGGTGGCCGGCGCCTCCGGGTCCGCCGGGGTCCGCTGCGCGCCGACCCTGGGGGCCTCGACGCCCGGCTCGATCGCGGCGGGGCGGCCGGTGGCGAGTCGCTCCTGGGGGTCCTGCACGGTGGTGGCTCCTGGGGTCTCGGCTGCTGCTCCGGCGGTGGTCACCGCGTGAGGTGGTGCGTGATCCGGCTGACCACCTCGTTCGCGTCGACCGGCTTGGTGATGTAGTCGCTCGCTCCGGCCGCCAGGCTCTTCTCCCGGTCGCCGATCATGGCCTTGGCGGTGACGGCGATGATCGGCAGGCCCTCGTGCTCGGGCATCGCGCGGATCGCCGCGGTGGCCGTGTACCCGTCCATCTCGGGCATCATCACGTCCATCAGGATGACGTCGATCCCGGGGTGGGCGGTGAGCGACTCCAGGGCGGCCCGGCCGTTCTCGGCCTGGAGGACGCGCATGCCGTGGAGCTCCAGGATGCTGGTGATCGCGTACAGGTTGCGGTCGTCGTCGTCGACGACCAGCGCCGTGCGGCCGGCGAGGGCCGGTTCGGCGTCCGGGCTCCAGGACCCGACCCGCTCCGGGCCGTGCGCCGGGGGCAGGGCGCCGCCGGGGCGGTCGGCGCTCATGTGCAGGGCGATCCGCTCGCGCAGCTCGTCCAGGCTGGCGATCAGCTCCAGCGGCCGCTCGTCCTGCCGCAGGAACGCGTCCGCCTGCTCGCCGGCGGCGCCCCGGTTGTGGTGCGCCAGCACCGGGACGGTGTGCAGGGCCGGGTCGCCCTCCATCTCGGCGAGGAGCGTGGCGGCTGTGCCGTCCGGCAGGTCCAGTTCCAGGACGACGCAGTGGCAGGGGGCGGTGGCGAGCGCGGTGGCGGCCTCGTGGGCTCCGACGGCGGTGACGATCTCGACCTGCCGGTGCCCGGCGGAGTAGCGGGCGAGGTCGGCGACGGCGTTCTCCGCCACCAGGCTCAGCAGCCCGTTCGGCCGGCTCTCCACCACCAGGAGGCGCCGCGGGCGCCCGGGGGAGGCGTGGTCGCCCGGGTCGTGCACCGGATCCTCGGACGGCCGCACGGCGGCGCCGCCCAGCGCCCCGGAGACGGCCGGCGGCTCGCCGGTGGGCACCTCGGAGTGCGCGACGGGGAGGTAGAGGGTGAAGACGCTGCCCCGGCCCAGGGTGCTCTCCACGGTGATCGCACCGCCGAGCAGGTAGGCGATCTCGCGGCTGATGGACAGCCCGAGGCCGGTGCCGCCGTACTTGCGGCTGGTGGTGCCGTCGGCCTGCTGGAAGGCGCCGAACACCGTCTCCAGGTTCTGGGGGGCGATGCCGATGCCGGTGTCGGTGACGCGGAAGGCGAGCACCGGGCCGCCGCGCCGCACGCCGTCGGGCAGTTCGGCCTCGACCGCGGGCTCGATGCGCAGCTCGACCCGCCCGTGCTCGGTGAACTTGACGGCGTTGGACAGCAGGTTGCGCAGCACCTGGCGCAGCCGGTAGTCGTCGGTGCGCAGTTCGCCGGGCACCCCGGGGGCCGTCCGGACGGCGAAGGCGAGGTTCTTCTGCCCGGTCATCGGGCGGAAGGTGGCCTCGACGTAGTCGAGCAGCGCGGGCAGCGGCACCGCGTCGACGCTCAGGTCCATCTTGCCGGCCTCGACCTTGGAGAGGTCGAGGATGTCGTTGATGAGCTGGAGCAGGTCGGAGCCGGCGGAGTGGATGATGCCGGCGTACTCGACCTGCTTGGCCGTCAGGTTCCGGGTGGGGTTCTGGGCGAGCAGCTGGGCGAGGATCAGCAGGCTGTTGAGCGGGGTGCGCAGCTCGTGGCTCATGTTGGCCAGGAACTCCGACTTGTACTTCGAGGCGAGGGCCAGCTGGTGGGCGCGTTCCTCCAGTTCCTGGCGGGCCTGCTCGATCTCCAGGTTCTTGGTCTCGATGTCGCGGTTCTGCGCCGCCAGCAGCTCCGCCTTGTCCTCCAACTCGGCGTTGGAGAACTGGAGCTCCTCCTGCCGGGCCTGCAACTCCTCGGACCTCGCCTGGAGTTCGGCGGTCAGGCGCTGGGACTCGCCGAGCAGCTCGTCGGTCCTGGCGTTGGCGATGATGGTGTTGAGGTTGACCCCGATGGTCTCCAGCAGCTGGTCCAGGAAGTCCCGGTGGACCTGGGTGAACGGCTTCACGGAGGCCAGTTCGATGACGCCGAGGACCTGGTCCTCGACGACGATCGGCAGCACGACCAGCGACAGCGAGTCGATGCGGCCGAGGCCGGAGGCGGCGGCCAGGTAGCCGGGCGGGAGGGCGTCGACGGCGATGGTCCGCCGGCTGCGCGCGGCCTGGCCGACGAAGGACTCGCCGAGGCGGAAGCGGGTGGGGCGGTCGCCGTCGGGGAAGGCGTAGGAGCCGACGAGTTGGAGCGTCGTGCCGTCCGGGCCGTCCTCGGCGAGGTAGAAGGCGCCGCACTGGGCGCCGACCAGCGGGGCGAGTTCGTCCATCACGGACGCGGCGACGACGCCGAGGTCGCGCCTGCCTTGCATCAGGGCGGAGAAGCGGGCGAGGTTGGTCTTCAGCCAGTCCTGTTCCTCGTTGGCCCGGGTGGTCTCGCGCAGCGACTCCACCATGAAGTTGATGTTGTCCTTGAGGTCGGCGACCTCGCCGGAGGCGTCCACGGTGATCGAGCGGGTCAGGTCGCCGGCCGCCACCGCGCTGGTGACCTCGGCGATCGCCCGGACCTGCCGGGTGAGGTTGCCGGCCAGCTCGTTCACGTTCTCGGTGAGCCGCTTCCAGGTGCCGGACACGCCCTGGACCTTGGCCTGGCCGCCCAGGCGCCCCTCGGTGCCGACCTCCCGGGCGACCCTGGTCACCTCGTCGGCGAAGGAGGAGAGTTGGTCGACCATCGTGTTGATGGTCTCCTTCAGCTCCAGGATCTCGCCCCGGGCCGTGACGGTGATCTTCTGCGAGAGGTCCCCCTCGGCCACCGCGGTGGCCACCTGGGCGATCGCCCGGACCTGGCCGGTGAGGTTGCCGGCCATGGAGTTCACCGAGTCGGTGAGGTCGCGCCAGGTCCCGGACACGCCGACGACCCGGGCCTGGCCGCCGAGGATGCCCTCGGTGCCGACCTCCCGGGCGACCCTGGTCACCTCCCCGGCGAAGGAGGAGAGTTGGTCGACCATCGTGTTGACGGTGTTCTTCAGCTCCAGGATCTCGCCCCGGGCGTCGACCTCGATCTTCTGGGTGAGGTCGCCGCGCGCCACCGCCGTGGTCACCTGGGCGATGCCGCGCACCTGCCAGGTGAGGTTGCCGGCCATCGCGTTGACCGAGTCGGTGAGGTCCGCCCAGGTGCCCGACACCCCGGGCACCTGCGCCTGGCCGCCGAGGCGGCCGTCGGTGCCGACCTCGCGCGCGACCCGGGTCACCTCCGAGGTGAAGTGGGACAGTTGGTCGACCATCCCGTTGAACACCGAGGCGATCTCGCCGAGCAGCCCGGGCGCGTCGTCGGGCAGCTTGGTGCTGAAGTCGCCGTCCCGGACGGCCGTGAGGCCCGCCAGCAACTGCCGCAGTTCCGGCTCGTTCCCCGGAGCGGCGTCCGGCCCGCCCTCCGGGCGGTGCTGCGAACCCTTGGACGTCAGCGGACCAGCCATCGAACGTCGCCTCCGTAGAACGCCGGGCCGGAGCCCGCATCCGGTCGTGCGCACCACGGCCGACCGGGTGCCGGGTGGCTCCGGGTCGCCACTCCGGAGTGCGGTGGGTACCGTCAACGGAGGCTACCCCAGGGCCCGCGGCGCGGGAAAACGCCTGCCACCGGGGTGGAAGCGGGCCGCACCGCGGGTGCGACCCCCGACGACGCGGCCTTCACAAAACGTTTACGGTGGATGACTGCATCGATCGGCGGACCCGGGGTAGCAGGGCCTCCGTCGTGCCGTTCTCGGGAAAGGACCTGCATGCCCACGCCCACTGGCGAACTGCTCGTCTCCGCAGCCGCACCCGGCGGAAAGCTCCGGGAGTCGCTCACGGTGGAGCTGCCCGAAGAAGTGGACCCGAAGGAGATCGCCCCCGCCGACGCGCGGGAGCTCACCCGGGTTCTGCTGCGACGCCTCGCCACCCTGGAGGAGGGGACGAGGGAGTACTCGTACGTCCGCAACACCCTGGTGGAGATGAACCTCTCCCTGGTGCGGTTCGCGATCCGCCGCTTCACCTCGCACCGCGAGCCCCAGGAGGATCTGCTCCAGGTCGGGGCGGTCGGCCTGATCAAGGCCATCGACCGGTTCGACCCGGAACTCGGTGTGGAATTCACCACATTCGCCATGCCGACCGTCCTCGGTGAGATCCGGCGCCACTTCCGCGACACCACCTGGGCCGTGCACGTGCCCCGCCGACTCCAGGAACTGCGCATCCTGCTGGCCAAGGCCCAGGACAAGCTGTTCCAGGACCTGGACCGCGCCCCCACGCCGACCGAACTCGCCGAGCACCTCTCGCTGCCCGTCGAGGAGGTCATCCAGGGTCTGGCCGCCGCCAACGGGCACACCGCCGGCTCCCTGGACCTCGGGAGCTCGGAGGACGAGGACGGCCCCGGCGCCCTCGCCGACCGGCTCGGTCACGAGGACCGCGACCTCGCCCGCGTCGAGGACCTGGTGGCGCTCAAGCCGCTGGTGGCCAAGCTGCCGGAGCGGGAACGGCTGATCCTCTCGATGCGGTTCTGCGAGGACATGACGCAGTCCCAGATCGGGGAGCGCCTCGGCCTCTCCCAGATGCACGTCTCCCGGCTGCTCACCCGCACGTTGCGGCAGCTGCGAGAAGGCCTCGAGCGCGACTGAGGCACCTCATGGAGCCCGCTGTTTGGCTGACGGGCCCGAGCCTACGTATGGTCGGAGGGCACGGACGATGGAGGGGACGACGATGATGCCATCCGACAACGGCCGGGGCGACACGGCCCTGGCGCCCGCCGCACCCAGGCCGGGCCTGGTGGTGAGCAGCCGAACCACCGAGGGTGGTGCGGTGGTCTGCACGCTCGCGGGCGACCTCGACGTGGAGACGCTGGACTCGGCCGCCGAGTTGCTCGCCGAGTTGGTCGCGCGGCGCCCGACGGCCGTGGTCATCGACCTGGGAGAGGTCGCCTTCTGCGACTCCTCGGGATTGAACCTGCTGCTCAGGACCCGCATCGCGGCAGAACGGGAAGGGCTGGAGCTGAGCCTTGCGGCGGTGGCTCCGACCGTGATGCGGGTCCTGGAACTGACCGGTGCGCGAACGGTGTTCACCATTCACGAATCGGTCGAGGCGGCCCTGCCGCACTGAGCGGCGGGCGGTCGGACCGCTCCAAGCCGCTGCCCGGTCGGCCCCGGGCAGGCATAATCCCGGAGGTGCCGGGAATCCGAGCTGCGAAAGCGTTGTCGATCCGAAGGGGTGCCCTCACATGACGATGAGCCGGGGAGCCCTGGACGGCGACCCGCACGGGGCCGAGCTCGTCCTGCCCGTCGGCGGTCAGCGAAGGCGATTGCCCCTTGCGGGGCTCCCCAAGCCGGTCGCCCGTGCCAGGGCCCACGCCGTCCAGGTGCTGGGCGACTGGTTCCCGCAGTCCCGCGCCCCGGGCGCGGGCGAGGGGATCGCCGAGGACGTCGTGCTGGTGGTCGCCGAACTCGTCGGCAACGCCATGCTGCACGGCGACGGCCCGCTGGAGCTGGTCCTCGCCGTCAACCCGGAGCGGCTGCGGATCGAGGTCAGCGACCAGAGTTCGGAGCTGCCGGCTCCGCGCGAGCCGCACCACCCGGCCCTGCCCGGTGGCCACGGCCTGTTCATCGTGCAGCGGCTGGCCGACCGCTGGGGTGCCGAGCCGCACGCCCTGGGGAAGACGATCTGGGTCGAGTTCGAGATCGCGCGCCTGCGGGGCGCGTAGGCGCGCCCGGGGCTTCCCGGGCGCCGTCGTCTTCGGGCGCCACCGCCCACGGGCCCGTTTCGGACCGTCGTCCGAGGACCGCTCAAGACCGGTGGTCGTCCGAGGACCGCTCAGACCGGTGGCGCGACGCGCAGCGCGAGCAGCGCCGTGTCGTCGTCGCTCTCGGCGCCGAGCGCGATGACCAGCTCGTCGCAGAAGACGGTGAGGGGCGCCCGAGCGAGGGCGGCGGTGTGCCGCCGCAACCGGGCCATGGCGTCGTCGAGGGGTTGCCCCCGGCGCTCGATCAGGCCGTCCGTGTACAGCAGCAGCGTGGAGCCGGGCGGCAGCCGGTCACTGGCCGTGACGCGGGGCAGGTCGGGCTCCATGCCGATCAGCAGGCCCGCACCCCTCTCCAGGTAGCGGGTCTCGCCGTCCCAGGTGGTGAGCAGCGGCGGCAGGTGCCCGGCGGAGGAGTAGTCCAGCTCCCGGTGCCCGTCGACGTCCCCCTTGACCAGGCCGTAGACGCAGGTGGCGGTGGAGTGGGGGTTCAGGGTGTGGTTCGCCCGGTCCAGCTGGCGCAGCACCTCGCCCGGCGGCTCCCCGCGGTCGACGGCGATGCCGCGCAGCATGTTCCGCAGCGCGCTCATGGCGACGGCGGCCCGTAGGTCGTGGCCCGCGACGTCGCCGATGACCAGCACGGTCTCCCCCGAGGGCAGCGCGAAGGCGTCGTACCAGTCCCCGCCGACCTCGGCGGTGCTGCTGGACGGGACGTAGCGGGCGACCAGCTCCAGGCGGTCGACCAGGGGCAGCTCGGGCAGCAGCGCGCGCTGGAGGCGTTCGGCGGTCTGCTGGGTGCGCAGGTGCAGGCGCGCGTTGTCCACCCCGAGGGAGATCCCGCGGACCAGCTCGGAGACCAGCACGACGTCCTCGGCGGTGAACGGGTGCTCGTCCCGGGTGCGCACCAGGGTGAGCGCCCCGAGGACCTCCCGCCGGGCCCGCAGCGGCGCCATCACCGCGCTGCTCGCCCCCAGCTCGGCGAACAGCTCCGCCTGCCGGGCGTCCAGCGGGCTCGGGGCGTCCTCGACCCGGGGGAAGTCGGTGACCAGCAGCGGGCCGGCGCCGCGCACCACCCGGGCCAGCGACCCCTGGGCGTCCTCCGACAGCGGGGGGAGCCGGCCCAGCAGCTCCTCCGGGACGCGCACCCGGGGATCGCGGTGCACGAGGCACATCCGCTCCACCCGGCCGTGCTCGTCCACCAGGTCCACCGCGCACCAGTCGGCCAGCTGGTGGGCCAGGACCTGGCACACCCGGCGCATCCGCTCGCCCAGGTCCAGGGTGCTGGACAGCGCGCTGCCGGTGTCCGCCAGTAGGGCCAGCCGTTCCAGCGCAGCCCGGTCGACACTGGCCCGGCGCGACTTCGTGGTGGTGCTCGGGAAGCGCACCGGGCCGGGCTCCGGCCGCGTCGCGTGGCCGCCGTCCGGCCCCGGGGACGGCGGGGCGGGCGGGGCCGTCCTCGGCATCAGGTGGGCGACGAACACGGTGCGGCCGTCGATCGCCTCCTGGGTCTGCACGTGCAGCCGGATCGGGATCAGCCGGCCGTCCCGGTGCAGGGCCGGGACGGGGACGGGGCGGCCCAGGATGCGCGGCTGGCCGGTGAGCAGCAGCGACGTGAAGGCGGCCCGGTGGCGCTTGCGCAGGTGGTCGGGGATCAGCGTGGTCAGCGGTTGTCCGATGAGGTCGCGCGCCGACCAGCCCAGCAGGTTCGCCGCCGACGGGCTCACCGCGATGATCCGGTTGAGGTCGTCGGCCGCGACCGTGGGCACGGTGGCGGCCTCCACCTCGCCGGCGTCCCAGGGGGCCAGCTCGCTGGGAGTGCTGCTCGGGACGCCGGGGGTCAGCGTCCAGGCGGTGGGCTCCTCGCCGGAGAGCTGGCCGACGACCTGGTCGAACAGCCAGTCGCGGAACGCGCGGATCTGCGGCAGGGCGGGAAGGGTGAGCAGGGTGCCCTGCTGCGCGGCGTCCTCGGCTTCGTCGAGCACCCGGCGCAGGGCCGTCACGACCCCGATGGCGTCCGCCGGGACGGCCACCAGGACGGAGAGCGTCGAACTGTCGGGGGTCTCCTGCTGCACCGAGGCGGTCATGCACGCGCAGATCACGTTGCTGCCGTCCTGGGCGACGGCCACCTCGTCCGGTCGCACGCCCGCGCGGTCCTCGACCCCCTCGGTCAGCTGGAGCTCCCGCAGCATCTCCTCCCAGTGCTGCTGGGCCGCCCAGTACAGGGCGTACGGCATGTCGGTCAGCGCCACGTTCACGGTCGGGCCGCAGGACGCCACAGTCTCCCACGCGGAGGCCGGCGGCGCCGGCCGGCCGGGCCACAGCTCGAACCAGACCGTCTTGCGGTCGGCGTCGCCGTGGACGCCGTGGCTGGGCGCCAGGTCCGCCACCAGGGCCAGGCCCCGGCCGGTGCCCGCGTACGGGTGCTGGTCGTGCGGCACCAGCCCGCGCTCCGGGCGCAGGTCGCTGACCCGCACCCCGATGCGTCCGTCCTCGACCCACGCCTGCACCTCGAACTCGGTGCCCGCGTGGAGGACCGCGTTGGCCGCCAGCTCGCCGGTCAGCAGCTCGGCGGTCTCCGCCGCCTCGGGGGGAGCGCCGTTCAGCACCGACTGCACGAAGCGGCGGGCCGACGCGGCGCTCCTCGGTTCCGGCGCGAGCCGCAGCGACGCCGCCCCGGGTGGAAGGGGGATTCCCATGTCTGGCCACTGCCCAGAAACCCGGGCGCCAAAAGGACGCCCGGGTTCCGGTCGGGCTATCGGCCACCGGCCGCCGCGGGCGGCGGGAAGCGGTCCCACACCCGGTGCGCGGCGAGCAGCTGGATCAGGCGTTCCACCGCCTCGTCGGGCCGGACGTCGGCGAGGACGCCCGGGCCGTCGGCGATGCCGGCGGCCCGCAGGGCGTCCTGGCCCCCGGCCACGGCGAGCAGGGGCTTGGCGTGGCGGTAGGCCTCGGTCAGCATCAGCACGAGCCGCGGGTCGACGGTGGGCGCGGCCGGCATCGGGTTGCCCGCCCTGGCGTCGCGGGCGGCCTGCGCGTCCGGCGCCGGGCCGGTCGCGCCGACCAGCACCAGCGCGTCGTACTCCACGGACCGGGCGGTGGCGTACGTCCGCTGTGCGGCGACGGGCTCGCCGTCGCCGTCCGCCGGCAGGCCGGCGCCGGTCGCGGCGATCACCAGCGGGACGAGACCGGCGTCCAGCACGGCCCGGCGCACCGTGGTCAGCGCGCCGTGGTCGGTGCCCGCGACGAGGCCGACGACCCGGCCGTCCGCCGGCCAGGTCCGCCCCAGCTGGGACAGCGCGGGGCTCGGCCGGACCTCCCCGAACGGCTCGGTCGGCTCGGGGGCGGGCAGGCCCAGGCCGGCGGCCACCTGCGCGCACAGGTAGCCGTCGATGTTGGCCAGCACCTGCAGCCCGCGCTCCTTGATCGCCCGTTCGTGGCACTTGCCGAGCTCGAAGGTGTACGCGGCGATGATGTGCTCACGCTCGACCGGGCTCATGCTCGCCCAGAACAGGCGCGGCTGGCTGAAGTGGTCCGCGAACGAGGCGGGCGCCTCGCGCACCTTGGTCGCGGCGGCCACCGGGGTCGGGTACTCGATGTAGGCGTGCTCCGCGGCTCCGGCGAAGAACGGGCAGCCGCCGTCGAGCGAGTTCGGCTTGTAGGGCGCCACGCCGGAGTGGACGGCGTGCTGGTGGAACCCGTCCCGCAGCATGTCGTTGACGGGGGCGTGGGTGCGGTTGACCGGAATCTGCGCGAAGTTCGGGCCGCCCAGCCGGGTGATCTGGGTGTCGAGGTAGGAGAACAGCCGCCCGGACAGCAGCGGGTCGTCGGTGATGTCGATCCCCGGCACCAGGTGGCCGGGATGGAAGGCGACCTGCTCGGTCTCGGCGAAGAAGTTGGTCGGGTTGGCGTTCAGCGTCAGCAGCCCCACCGGTCGCACCGGGGCCAGCTCCTCCGGGACGATCTTGGTCGGGTCGAGCAGGTCGATCCCCTCGAAGGTCTGCTCGGGCGTGTCGGGGAAGGTCTGGATGCCCAGCTCCCACTGGGGGAACGCACCGGCCTCGATCGCGTCCGCGAGGTCCCGGCGGTGGAAGTCCGGGTCCGTCCCGGCGACCAGCTGCGCCTCCTCCCAGACCATGGAGTGCACGCCCAGCTTGGGCTTCCAGTGCCACTTGACCAGGGTGCTCGCGCCCTCGGCGTTGACCAGCCGGAAGGTGTGGACGCCGAAGCCCTCCATGGTGCGGAAGGACCGCGGGATGCCGCGGTCGGACATGTTCCACAGGGTGTGGTGGGTGGCCTCGGTGTGCAGGGTGACGAAGTCCCAGAACGTGTCGTGGGCGGACTGGGCCTGGGGGATCTCCCGGTCGGGGTGGGGCTTGCCGGCGTGGATGACGTCGGGGAACTTGATCGCGTCCTGGATGAAGAAGACCGGGATGTTGTTGCCGACGAGGTCGAACACCCCCTCGGAGGTGTAGAACTTCGTGGCGAAGCCGCGGGTGTCGCGGACGGTGTCCGCCGAGCCGCGGGAGCCGAGGACGGTGGAGAAGCGCACGAACACCGGCGTCTCGACGTCCTCGGCGAGGAACGCGGCCTTGCAGACCGCCTGGGCGGTGCCGTACCCGCGGAAGACGCCGTGCGCGGCGGCGCCGCGGGCGTGGACGACGCGCTCGGGGATCCGCTCGTGGTCGAAGTGGGTGATCTTCTCGCGCAGGTGGTGGTCCTGGAGCAGGACGGGCCCCCGCGGGCCGGCCTTGAGCGAGTGGTCGCTGTCGGGCAGTCGGGCGCCCTGAGCGGTGGTCAGGAACGCGCCGTCCTGCGACCTGACCCGGGCGCCGGCGCCCGTGTCGCGGCCGGTGGCGGTCACCGGGCTCGGCGCCGCCTGGTCGGGCTTGGGCGGCAGCGGGTCGCGGACCTCCGTGGGCTCCCGTACGGTCGGCGGCTGCGGGCCGGGCGCGCCGGGGAGTTCGGGGCGCTCGGTCGGGACGACGTTCTGGACGACGTCGGCGACCTTGTCGACGATCTTCTTCACCGGTTCGGACGCTTCCATGGATCGACTCCTCGTTGAGGGGACTGCCCTTCCCGGGTAACCCCGGTCGTGCGTCCGGAAACGGATTCCGGCGGCCGGGAACCCGGCTGCGCGGCTCCTTCCCGCCACCGAAGGCGACCGTTCGGATGACGCCGCACACATGCGCGCACGGCCGCGGGGCCGCCCGATCGGCGACCCCGCGGCCGTGCGCACCGGCGCGCCCCGAGCGGGGCTACCAGCGGTACCAGCGGCCCCGTCCGCCGGCCGCCGTCGTACCCCGGGCGATGAAGCCGAGCAGCCAGACGACCAGCACGATGACGGCTGCCCACCAGAGCACCTTCAACGCGAATCCGGCGCCGAACAGGATCAGAGCGAGCAGAAGGACCAGCAGGAGCGGGACCATGGTT
>NZ_JBEPAK010000121.1:0-21333 GCF_040298565.1 Kitasatospora sp. NPDC001539
GTGCCCCTGTTCTCACGGGGGGCCCCCCCGGCCGCGGGGGCCCCGGTGGGCCTCCCCGCGCCGGCCTTTTTCCCGCCGGCGCGGCGGAGGGAGCGCGCCGCGCCCGTCCGCCGCACGGGACAATACAGAACAAGACGCACGGAGCGTGACGACCGGGGCGGCCGCGGCCGCCCCCGCTGGACCAGGATCGGAGCCGAGGACGTGGTGGACGCAGCGAGGGAGCCCGCGGACGCGCAGGGACTTCAGCCCGCTGCGCCGGCACCGGGGCGGGGCGCCGGGGCGGTCCCGCCCGAGGCACCCCTGCCGGATGCCGGTTCGCCGGAGCAGGCTTCGGCTGACACCAGCGAGTCCGCCGACCGGTCCGGTGGGTCCGCAGCCGAGACCGGCGGGTCCGGTGCCGGGTCCGGTGGGTCCGAGGCCGAGCCCGGCGCGGCCGGTGCCGGGTCCGGTGCCGCCGCGGAGCGGTCCGTCGAGAAGCTGGACCGGCCGCTGCCCGAGGGCGTGCGCCGGCGTGTGGTCGGCCTGGCCTCGGACGCGCTCGGCGGGCTGCCGCCCGCGGAGCTGCCGCAGAGCCTGCGTCAGTACGTCAAGTTCACCCCCGCCCGGCGGGCCAAGTACGCGGCCACCGCGCTGGCGGCGGCGCTGGAGTCGGAGCCGGCCTTCCGGCTGCGGATAGCGGAGCGGCTGCGGCTGGGCCAGCCGGACCTGGTGAAGGCGCTGGAGTCGGGCACCGTTCCCGGCGCCGCCGATCCGATGGACGTCGCCGCCGCCGCCTACCTGGTGAGGTCGGCCGGTTGGAGCCGGCTGGTCGCCGAGGCCGGCGAGGAGGTCGAGCGGGCCGGGGCCGAGGACGCGGCGGCGGAGGCCGGCCGGCTGGTGGAGAAGCTCCAGGCGGAGCTGGCCGAGGTGCGGGCGGCCGCGCGGGCCGACCTGGACCGCCAGCGCGCGGAGTTCGAGGGCGTCCGGCGGGAGGTCGAGTCGCTGCGCAAGAAGGTGCGCTCGCTGGAGAGCGACACCCGCCGGGCGCAGGCCGAGACCCGGCGGGTGACCGGGGAGCTGGAGGCCGCGAAGGCGCAGGCCGCGGCCGAGCGCAGCGCGGCCGAGAGCGAGGCGCGGCGGCTGCGGCACAGGGTGTCCGAGCTGGAGAACGCCGCCGAGCAGGGCCGCCGTTCGGCCCGCGAGGGGCGCAGCGTCGAGGACATGCGGCTGCGGCTGCTGCTGGACACCGTGCTGCAGTCGGCGCAGGGGCTGCAGCGGGAGCTGGCGCTGCCGGTCTCCCAGATCCGCCCGGCGGACCTGGTGGAGGCGGTGGTGCCGGGAGCGGCCTCGCCGCACGACGTGGCCCGGCGGGGCCTGGCCGAGGACGATCCGGCGCTGCTGGACCAGCTGCTGGCGATCCCGCAGGTGCACCTGGTGGTGGACGGCTACAACGTGACCAAGACCGGCTATCCGACGCTGCCGCTGGAGCAGCAGCGGATCCGGCTGCTGGGCGGACTGGCGATGCTGGCCCAGCGCACCCAGGCGGAGGTCACCTGTGTGTTCGACGGGCAGGACCTGGACGTTCCGGTGATCATGGCGCCGCCGCGCGGGGTTCGGGTACGGTTCAGCCGGACCGGGGAGACGGCGGACGAGCTGATCCGTCGTCTGGTGCGCGCCGAGCCGCAGGGCCGTCCGGTGGTGGTGGTGTCCACCGACCGGGAGGTTGCGGAGGGCGTGCGGAAGGCGGGCGCGCGCCCGGTGGCTTCGGTCCTGCTGCTGAACCGGCTGGCCCGGCCCTGACCTCGGGCGGTGCCGTCCGGTCCGGCGTGACGCCTGGTCAGTGCCCGTTTTGCGAGGGTGTGCGGATCCCGTGAAGTCAGCGTGGGAACCGGAGTTCACGCCTTCGGGGGAGTGGCAAAACGGATAGATCTTCACTAGGGTCTGGCGTCAAACCTATTTTCCGGAATCTCACTCGATCGGGTGAGTCCCATGGAAGAAGGAGCCGCTCCCTTGGCCTCCCACCGCCGTCCCAAGCAGCCGAGCCGCGCGCGGGTCTCCGTGCTCACCGCTGCCGCTGCGACCGCGGTCGCCCTCTCCGCCCAGGTCGCCGCGCATGCCGCGCCGCAGCCGAACAAGGCCGACGTCAAGGCGCAGATCGACCAGCTCCAGCAGGAGCAGGAACAGGCGGCGGAGAAGTACAACGGCGCCAAGGAGCGGGCCGACCAGCTCCGCAAGCAGGCCGACCAGCTGCAGGACCAGGTGGCCCGCAGCCAGGACCAGATGACCCAGCTGCAGACCGGCCTGGCCGAGGTGGCGGGCGAGCAGTACCGCACCGGCGGCATCGACCCGTCCGTCCAGCTGATGCTGTCCTCCGACCCGTCCGGGTACCTGGAGAAGGCCTCCAGCGTCCAGCAGGCCAGCACCAGCCAGACCGAGGCGCTCAAGGGCCTGCTCGACCAGCAGCGCCGGCTGGACCAGGAGAAGGCCGAGGCCGCCGCCGTGCTGGCCTCGCTGGACTCCACCACCAAGGACCTCAACCAGGCCAAGGCGGACGTCAACCAGAAGCTGAAGGCCGCCCAGGACCTGCTGAACTCGCTCAGCGCCGCCGACCGCGCCGCGCTGAGGGCCCAGCAGCAGCAGGACGACCGCGCCTCGCGCGGCAGTGCCCGGGTCGACCTCAGCAGCCTGCCGCCGGCCAGCGGCTACGCGGCCGTGGCCGTGGCCAAGGCGATGAGCAAGCAGGGCTCGCCGTACGTCTGGGGCTCCACCGGCCCGAACACCTTCGACTGCTCGGGCCTGATGGTCTGGTCGTACGCCCAGGCCGGCGTCTCGCTGCCGCGCACCTCGCAGGAGCAGGGCAACGTCGGCACCCGGGTGCCCTCGCTGGACCAGGCCCAGCCGGGCGACCTGGTGATCTACGGCAGCGACCGGCACCACGTCGGGATGTACATCGGCAACGGCATGGTGGTCCACGCGCCGCACACCGGTGACGTGGTGAAGGTGATGAAGGCCGACGCGATGCCGATCAACACGATCCGCCGGGTCTGACGGCCCGACACGCCCGAGGGGCCGCGCTCCGGCCCTGTGATCCGCGCCACCCCCGACCGGGGTGGCGCTTCGGGTTCACCCGCCCTTCGGCCGGTTGTTTGAGGTTTGATCAGCTTTCCGTGCGGCGGCGATCACCAACGGTCATTTTCACAAGGGGACATGGGTCATCTTCTGGATTTTTTCTGACAAGGATTTGAACGGATCACGGTTCAGTTACTAGGGTCGTGCCCCGAACCACCGCACTGTCGATCACCCAGCCCGGGTGGCGGCGGTGGTTACCGCCGAGTTCGCGAAGCAGCGGGGCAGCTCGAAACGACTGTCCGACAGGGGAGCCCAGCAGTCCGGGGCGCTGTGGAGCGGAGCCGGGGAACCACGTTCCTCCGGGGTGAATCGGCGCCAGGTCGGCCGGTACCGCGGCCGTGAGGCGTCGTAGGGCATGCTTCCGGCCCGAACCCGTCAGCTCACCCGGTAGGCGGACGTAGGAAGAAGGAGTCCGCCTTCGTGGCGTCCCATCGCCGTCCCAAGCCCGCCAGCCGCGCCCGGGTCTCGATCATGACCGGTGTCGCCGCGGCGGCCGTCGCCCTCTCCGCGCAGTCCGGCGCGCACGCCGACCCGCAGCCGACCAAGGACCAGGTCAAGGAGCAGGTCGACCAGCTCAACGAGCAGGCCGAGCAGGCGACCGAGAAGTACAACGCCGCGCAGGAGAAGCAGCAGGCGCTGGAGAAGCAGGTCTCCGGCCTGCAGGACCAGGTGGCCCGGCAGCAGGCCCAGGTGACCGACCTCCAGGGCGGCCTCGCCGAGATCGCCGGGGAGCAGTACCGCAACGGCGGCATATCCCCGACCGTCCAGCTGATGCTCTCCTCCAGCCCGGACAACTTCCTCAACCAGGCCGGCGCGCTGAACCAGGCCGGGGACACCCAGAAGAACCAGCTGAAGGAACTCCAGGCGCAGCAGCGCAAGCTCGACCAGGACCGCAGCGAGGCCCAGAGCAAGCTCACCGAGCTGGAGTCCACCACCCAGCAGCTGAAGGCCTCCAAGGACGAGGTCCAGAACAAGCTGAAGGCCGCACAGGACCTGCTCAACACCCTGACCGAGCAGGAGCGCCAGGCGATCCGCCAGGCCGAGGAGAAGGCCGCCGCCGACGCCAAGGCCCAGGCCGACGCCGCCGCGAAGGCCGCCCAGCAGCAGGCCGCCTCCGACCGCGCCTCGCGCGACAGCGGCCGCACCGACATCGGCTCCGGGAGTTCCTCCTCGCCGGTCGTCAAGCCGGCCGCGCCCGGTAGCTCGCACGGTGCCGCCGCGCTGTCCGCCGCCGCCTCCAAGGTCGGCAGCCCGTACGTCTGGGGCGCCACCGGCCCGAGCTCCTTCGACTGCTCCGGTCTGATGGTCTGGGCGTTCAACCAGGTCGGCGTGTCGCTGCCGCGCACCTCGCAGGAGCAGGCCGGCGCCGGCACCCGGATCGGCTCCGACATCTCCCAGGCCCAGCCCGGCGACCTGCTGATCTTCTACAGCGACGCCCACCACGTCGGCATCTACGCGGGCAACGGCCAGGTGCTGCACGCGCCGAAGCCGGGCGCCTCGGTCCGCTACGAGGCGGTCTCCAACATGCCGCTGGCCTCCATCGTGCGGGTCTGATCCGTCCGAAGGCCTCCGCAGGCCCGGTCCTCCCACTCGGAGGGCCGGGCCTGCGGCTTTGCGGGCGGCTCGGGCTGATGTCCGATTAGGGGGCGAATATTCGGGTCCGGAGGGGTTTGGACTCGCTTGCCCGGACTCGCTAACGTCTGCCACCGGACTCCCGCTCGACGGCCGCCCACCGGGGTGCGGCCGCGGGGCCGCGCTGCAGATCGGAGCCGCCGCCGCCATGTCCGTGCACCGCCGTTCCCACCTGCTCGCCCGCGCCCTGGTGCTGACCGCGGCCGCCACCACGGCCCTCGGTGTGGCGACCGGCGGCAGCGCCCAGGCTGCTCCCGGTGCGCCGGACGCGCCCGACCGCAAGGACGTCAAGGCCCAGGTCGAGCAGCTGTACGACGAGGCCGAGCAGGCGTCCGAGAAGTACAACGCCGCGCAGGAGGCCCAGAAGCGGCTGCAGAGCGAGACCACGGCCCTCCAGGCGGAGGTCGCCGCCGCCCAGGACCAGCTCAACGAGCTGCGCGGGGACCTCGCGACGGTGGCCGGGGCCGAGTACCGCGGCGGCGGGATGAGCCAGACCGCCCAGCTGATGCTCTCCAGCGACCCGGAGTCCTACCTCGCCCGCGCCCGCACCCTCGGCCAGGCCGCCGAGCGGCAGCAGGAGACCCTCCACGAGCTGGTCACCCGTCAGCGCCGGCTCGACCAGCGCCGCGCCGAGACCGCGGGCAAGCTCGCCGAACTGGACCAGGCCCGGCGCTCCCTGGCCGAGAACAAGCAGCAGATCCAGCAGCGGCTGGCCGCGGCGCAGAAGCTGCTCAACGGCCTCGGCGCCGCCGAGCGGGCCCGGATGGTCGTCCAGGACGCCAAGGACGCCGAGCAGCGCGCCACCCGCGGCACCGACCGGCTGGACCTCGGCGCCACGCCGCCGGCCTCCGAGCGCGGGGCGGCCGCACTGGCCGCCGCGGTGCGGATGATCGGCTCGCCGTACGTCTACGGATCCACCGGGCCCCGCGCCTTCGACTGCTCCGGTCTGATGTACTACAGCTGGCGGCAGGCCGGAGTGACCCTGCCGCGCACCTCGCAGGCCCAGGCGTACGCCGGGCAGCGGATCAGCCTCTCCGAGGCGCGACCGGGAGACCTGGTGATCTTCTACCGGGACATGCACCACGTCGGGATGTACGCCGGCGGCGGGGTGATGGTGCACGCCCCGTACCCGGGCGCCAAGGTGCGGTACGAGAGCGTCACCACGATGCCGGTCTCCGGGGTGGTACGGCTCTGAGCACGACCCCCTCCGGCCCGGACGACCACCCTCCGATAGGCCCGGCCCGCTGCGTCCTGTCCCGGCGCGCTGCGCTGCTGCTGGCGGCCGGCGGGCTGGCCCAGCTGTCGCTGCCGCCCGCCGCGCCGGCAGCCCCGGCCGGGCGGCCGGCGGACCGGGAGGCCGAGGTGGCCGGCCTGCTGGCCGAGCGGGCGGGCTCGCTGCCCGCCCGGTCCGGGCTCGCGGGGGCCGAGGCGGTCTACCGCGACCTGGTCCTCTCCCCGGGCGACGGGCCGGACCGATCGACCGCCACCGCCCAGCTGGCGGTGCGGATCGCCGGGTACGACGAGTACCCGGTGGTGTACCCGCGCCGGATCGAGCTGGTCCGCGCCGCGGGCCGCTGGCGGGTCGAGCGGGAGGAAGCCGCGGGCGGGCCCCCGGCGCCGTGGGACCTCGGCGAGGTCCGCACCGCCCCCGGAGAGCGCTGCCTGGTGCTCGGCCTGGCCGGCGGACCCGATCCGACCGGGCTGGTCGCCGTGGCGGACCGCGCGGTGCCGGCCGTCAGCGCCGTCTGGGGCAGCGCCTGGCCGGGCCGGCTGCTGCTCGAACTGCCCGCCGAGGAAGCCCAGTTCGCCCGGCTGCTGGGCGGCGACCCGGCGGACTGGGCGGGCATGGCGGCCGTCACCGTGGCCGCCCCCGGCGCGCCCCGGCACACTCCGGCGGACCGGGTGGTGGTCAACCCGGAGGCCTTCGGGCGGCTCAGCGCCTTCGGCCGGCAGGTGGTCGTCACCCATGAGGCGACCCACGTCGCGACCAGGGCCGACACCCGGGCCTGGACCCCGCTGTGGCTCTCCGAGGGCGTCGCCGACTGGACCGCCTACCGGGACTCCGGGCGCAGCCCCCGGCAGATCGCCCCCGAGCTGGCCCGGGACGTCGCCGCCGGGAAACCGCCCACCGCGCTGCCCGCCGACCGGGACTTCACCGCCGGGGCCGCCGGCATCGCCCAGGCCTACGAGCAGGCCTGGCTGGCCTGCGAGCTGATCGCCCGCCGCTGGGGCCCCGACCGGCTGGTCGCCCTCTACCGGGCGGTCGGCGCGGGTGACGGGCAGGGCGAGGACCGGGAGCAGCGGATCGACCGGCTGCTGCGCGCCGGGCTGGGCGTCGGGTCGGCCGGGTTCACCGCGCTCTGGCTGGCCGAGGTCGCGGCGCTGAAGGGCTGACGGCACCCCCGGCGCGAACCCGGACCGGGGCGTGGCCTCGGCGCCCGGCGGGGGTGTTCGGCTGGCGCGCCCTCAGCGCCCGGCCGGGTGTTGGGCTGGCGTGCCCGCAGCGCCCGGCCGGGGTGTTCGGCTTGCGCGCCCTCAGCGCCCGGCCGGCGTGTTCGGCTGGTCGATGCCGTCCAGCAGGTCCTGCTCGTACGCGATGCCCGGGCGGACCGGGTAGGCGGACGCGGGCGGCAGCGCCGGGGCCTTGTCCAGCACCACCGTGGCCGGCAGGGCCGCCTGGGCGCGGGTGGAGCGCCAGAGCCGGATGCCGGAGAGCACCGCGGCGGTCAGCAGCAGCAGGTTGCGCAGCGTCAGGACGGCGATCGCCCACGGGTCGCTGGCGAGGACCTGGGTGAACATGGTCGGGAACTCGACCAGGGTCAGCGGGCAGGCGAGCAGGATCAGCAGGGCCACCGGCCGCTGGCTGGTGCCGCGCACGGTCAGGCAGACCGCGGCGACGCCGATCAGCCAGACCAGGTACTGCGGGCTGATCACCCGGCTGGTCACCACGAAGACCAGCAGCGCGCACAGCGCGGCGTCGTACATCGTGGCCGCGTTCCGGCGGCGGGCGGTGAAGCGCCACAGCAGCAGCCAGAGGAAGCCCAGCACGGTGCCGGCCATCATCACCTTGCTGATCACGCTGACCCACGGCCCGAGCATCTCGGGGGAGCCGTAGTTCATGGTGACCCGGCCGCTCCAGCCCCCGGCGATCCGGGCGAAGTGCAGCGGCAGCGCGCCGACCGACTCGACCTCGATGCCGCGGTCCGCCTGGAAGGTCAGGAAGTCGAAGGCGCCGTTCATCCCGGCCGCGAGCAGGAAGCCCACCGAGACGGTGGTGGCCGCGGCGAGCGTCCAGGAGCGGCGGGTGCGGCGGCCGGAGGGGGTGCCGATCAGGCCGAGCAGCGGCCAGATCTTGACGATGCCGCCCAGGCCCAGCAGCAGCCCGCCGACCGCCGGACGGCGGATCAGTGCCAGCAGACCGGCCAACGCCAGGGCGGTGACCAGGATGTCGAAGCGGTTGTAGATCATCGGGCCGAGCAGCGGGACGCCGACCACCCACATCCAGGCGCCGGTGAGCGCCCGGCCCCGGCGCAGGCCGGTGCGGACCAGCAGCGCCGCCGCGGCAGCGTCGGCGATCCCGCAGATCACCCAGAAGGAGACCAGGTACGACCAGGGCAGCAGCCCCGGCAGCAGGATCACCAGGGCGGCGCCCGGCGGGTACTGCCAGGTCACGTCGTCGAACGGGAAGGTGCCGGTCTGCAGCACCCCGTACCAGGCGTGGTAGATCATCCAGACGTCGGCGGTGATGTCACCGCCGGGCGCCCGCAGGACGCCGGTCATCAGCAGCACCAGCACGGTGCGGGTGGCCACCCAGGTCGCCCCGAGGGCGGCGAGCGCCCCGAGCGGGCGGCCGAGTCGGCCGCGTGAAGAACCGGACTCGGTGGCCGGGGCCAATTCCACTGCGCTCCCTCGTTCGTCTCGGACGTCCCCACCGGAGGCGTCGTACTGACGGACGCCCGGGCCGCGATCCGCTGCGGCCTAGGTACTAGGACTGACCCGGGGGTCAAACGGTTGCCGTGAGCGGTTCCGTTCCCGGCGGGTCATGGTGTTGACCTATCGTACGGATCACCCAGCGGTACACCGAGCACCCCCCGACCGAGCGAGCCGTGGCCTGATGCACAGAACCTTGATCGTCACCAATGACTTCCCGCCCCGCCCCGGTGGCATCCAGGCGTTCGTGCACAACATGGCCGTCCGTCAGCCCGCCGGGAGCGTCGTGGTCTACGCCTCCACCTGGCGGGACGGCAGCGAGGTGCGGCGCTTCGACGCGGAGCAGCCGTTCCCGGTGATCCGGGACCGCACGAAGGTGATGGTTCCCACACCGCGGGTCACCCGGCGGGCCGCCGAGATCCTCCGCGCGGAGAAGTGCGACTCGGTCTGGTTCGGCGCCGCCGCGCCGCTCGGGCTGATGGCGCCCGCGCTGCGCCGGGCCGGGGCGGGTCGGCTGCTGGGCATGACCCACGGCCACGAGGCCGCGTGGGCCCAGCTGCCGGTCTCCCGGCAGCTGCTGGGACGGATCGGCGCCGGCACCGACGTGCTCACCTACCTGGGCGAGTACACCCGCTCGCGGATCGCCGCCGCCGTGGGCCCGCAGGCCGCGGCGCGGATGGTGCAACTGCCGCCCGGCGTGGACGAGACGACGTTCAACCCGGATTCCGGTGGTGCGGAGGTCCGCCGCCGGCTGGGGCTGGCGGACCGTCCGGTGGTGGTGTGCGTCTCCCGGCTGGTGCCGCGCAAGGGGCAGGACACCCTGATCGAGGCGATGCCGCAGATCCTGGCGGACGTGCCGGACGCGGTGCTGCTGATCGTCGGCGGCGGCCCGTACCGGGCGGACCTGGAGAAGCTCGCGGACGCCCGGGGCGTACGGGCCTCGGTGCGGTTCACCGGTTCGGTGCCGTGGGAGGAGCTGCCCGCCCACTACGGGGCCGGGGACGTCTTCGCGATGCCCTGCCGGACCAGGCGGGGCGGGCTGGACGTCGAGGGCCTGGGGATCGTCTACCTGGAGGCCTCGGCGACCGGGCTGCCGGTGGTCGCGGGGGACTCCGGCGGCGCCCCGGACGCGGTGCTGGAGGGCGAGACCGGGTACGTGGTGCCGGGCGGCTCGGCCACGGCGGCCGCGGAGCGGATCGTCCGGCTGCTGCGGGACGAGGAGCTGCGGCGGCGGATGGGCGAGGCCGGGCGGCGCTGGGTGGAGCGCTCCTGGCGCTGGGACCTGCTGGCCGGGCGGCTGACCTCGCTGCTGGCGGTCTAGCGCGGCCGCACGCGTCCGCGCGGGCACGGCCCGTGGCGTGGGCGGGCGCGACGTGGCCCGCGTGACGCGAGCGGGCGTGACGCGAGCGGGAGCGACGCGAGCGGGCGCGACGTGAGCGGGCGCGACGTGAGTGGGCCCCGCCTCCGGGGCAGGAGGCGGGGCCCGCTCAGGTCACCGGTCCGGTGCGACTACTTCCGGTAGAGCGCCTCGATCTCGGCGGCGTAGTCCTTCAGCACGACGTTGCGCTTGAGCTTGAGCGAGGGCGTCAGGTGCCCGCTCTCCTCGGAGAACTCGGTGTCCAGCAGGCGGAACTTCTTGACCGCCTCGGCGTGCGAGACGGCCGCGTTGCCGTCGTCCACGGCGGACTGCAGGGCCGCCAGCAGGTCCGGGTCGTCGGCGAGCTCGGTGACGGTGGCGGTGGCCGGCTTGCCGTTGAGTTCCTTCCACTTGGGGAAGAAGTCCGGGTCGACGGTGATCAGGCAGGCGACGAAGGGCTTGCGGTCGCCGACCACCATGACCTCGCCGACCAGGGCGTGCGCCCGGATCCGGTCCTCGATCACGGCCGGGGCGACGTTCTTGCCGCCCGCGGTGACGATGATCTCCTTCTTGCGGCCGGTGATGGTCAGGTAGCCCTCGGAGTCCAGCGAGCCGATGTCGCCGGTGGCGATCCAGCCGTCCTTGAGGGTGTCGGCGGTGGCCTGGGGGTTGTTCCAGTAGCCGGTGAACACGTGCGGGCCCTTGAAGAAGACCTCGCCGTCCTCGGCGATGCGGACGGAGGCACCGGGGACCGGCTGGCCGACCGTGCCGATCTTCGGCTTGTCCCACGGGTTGAAGGCGGTGGCCGCACAGGTCTCCGTCAGGCCGTAGCCCTCCAGGACGGTGAAGCCGATGCCCCGGTAGAAGTGGCCCAGCCGCTCGCCGAGCGGGGCGCCGCCGGAGATGGCGTGGGTGGCCCGGCCGCCGAGGGCGGCCCGCAGCTTGCTGTAGACCAGCTTGTCGAAGACCGCGTGCTTGATCCGCAGCACCAGGCCGGCGCCGCCGGCGTCCAGCGCCCGGCTGTAGGCGATCGCGGTCTCGGCGGCCTTGTCGAAGATCTTGCCCTTGCCGTCGGCCTGGGCCTTGGCGCGGGCGGTGTTGTAGACCTTCTCGAAGACTCTGGGGACGCCCAGGATCAGGCTCGGCCTGAACGCGGCCAGCTCGGCGGTGACGTCCTTGATGTCGGAGACGTGGCCCAGCTTGATCGGGGCCATCGCCGGCGCGATCTCGGCGATCCGGCCGAGCACGTGGGCCAGCGGCAGGAAGAGCAGGACGGAGCTGTCACCGGTGCGGAACAGCGGGGCCAGGCGCTCGACCACGTTGCCGCACTCGGCGAGGAAGTTGCCGTGCGTCAGCTGGCAGCCCTTGGGGCGGCCGGTGGTGCCCGAGGTGTAGACGATGGTGGCGATCGAGTCGGGGCCGGCGATCGAGCGGCGCTGCTGCACCGTCTCGTCCGGGACGCCCTCGCCGGCCCGGGCGAGCGCCGCGATCGCACCGCCCTCGATCTGCCACAGGTGCTTCAGCCCCGGCAGCCGGTCGCGGACCTCCTCGACCACCTTGAGGTGCTGGTCGGTCTCGGCGAGGACGGCGACCGCGCCGGAGTCGCCGAGGATCCACTCGACCTGCTCGGCGGAGGAGGTCTCGTACACCGGCACGGTGATCGCGCCGGCCGTCCAGATCGCGAAGTCCAGCAGCGTCCACTCGTACCGGGTGCGCGACATGATGCCCACCCGGTCGCCCGGCTCGATGCCCGAGGCGATCAGGCCCTTCGCCGCGGCGTGCACCTCGGCCAGGAACTGGACCGCGGTCAACTCCTGCCAGTGGCCGTCCACCTTCCGGCTGAGCACCGCGACGTCCGGGTGCTCCTCGGCGTTCCGGTGCACAGGGTCGGAGAGGTTACCGCCGCTCGGTACCTGGTAGAGGGCCGGAAGGCTGAAGTCGAGCAAGACTGCTCCTCGTTCGCGACGCTGCGGGACGGCAGGACGTTACTGCCCGGTAGGCAGCTTCGACCAGAGGGGTCGGCCCCGGTGTTCGAAGTGTCACACCCGGCCGGGTCGGACCAGGTGGTGACCGGGTCGTTCGACTGGCACCCTACGGCAGCGCCCAGGTGACCGGCCGGTAGCATGCCCCGCCGCCCGGCTCGCACCGCCCGCCGCCGGTGCCCGCGCGGACGAGTCGTTCGCCGGTCGCGGTAGCCTGCTCCGGGCGAACCCGGGTCGAGCGCGCGTCGATCCGCACCGGCAGGCAGAGCGACGAGGCGGAGGGCCATTCCATGGCGGAGCACACCAGGTCGAGCATCACCATCGACGCGACCCCGGCCACGGTCATGGCCGTGATCGCCGACTTCGCCGCCTACCCGGAGTGGACCGGCGAGGTCAAGGAGGTCGAGGTCCTGGAGACCGGCGAGGACGGCCGCGCCGCGCAGGTGCGACTGCTGCTGGACGCCGGCGCGATCCGCGACGAGCACGTCCTCGCCTACACCTGGGACGGCGACCGCGAGGTCGGCTGGACGCTCGTCCGCAGCCAGATGCTCCGCTCGCTGGACGGCTCCTACACCCTCGCCCCGCTGGCCGGCGGCGACCGCACCGAGGTCACCTACCAGCTCGCCGTGGACGTCAAGATCCCGATGCTCGGCATGATCAAGCGCAAGGCCGAGAAGGTCATCATCGACCGCGCCCTCGCCGGACTGAAGAAGCGCGTCGAGGGCTGACGGCGGCGGATCGGGGCTGACGGAATGACGGCGACACGCACCATCCTGGTCAGCGGCGACGCCGGCGCGCCCACCGTGGCCGCCGCCACCGCCCTGCACGCCGCCCGGCGCGGCCACCGCACCTGGCTGCTGGCCGCCGACGACCCCCACCGCACCCTGGACTCCGTCCTCGGCACCCGGCTGGAACCCGAACCGCTCGACCTCGCCCCCGGTCTGACCGCCTCCCGGATCGACGAGCAGGCCGCCTTCCGCTACGCCGCCGGCGAACTGACTGGCCGGCTCAAGCCCGCCCTCGACCTGCTCGGCGCCGAACAGCTCGACCCGGAGGAGCTCACCGCCCTCCCCGGCATCGCCCGGCTCGCCCTGCTGCGCGCCCTGCCCGCCGCCGACCAGGACGTCCTGGTCGTGCTCGCACCGCCGCCCGCCGAGCTGATCGCCACCCTCGCCCTGCCCGAGCAGCTGACCCGCTACCTGGACCGGCTGGTCCCCGAGCAGCGGCAGGCCGCCCGGGCGCTGCGCCCGCTGCTGGCCGGACTGGCCGGGGTCCCGATGCCCGCGGAGTGGCTGTACGAGAGCCGGACCAGGGCCGCCGCGGTGCTCGCCGAGTCCCGCGCCGCGATCGACGACCCCGGCACCAGCGTGCGCCTGGTCGTCCCGGCCGACGGCCACCCGTACGAGCAGCTGCGCCGGACCCGGGCCGGGCTCGCGCTGTACGGCCACCGGCCGGACGCCGTGGTGGTGCACGGGGCGCTGCCGCCGGCCGCCCTCGCCTCGCCCGACCCGTGGCTGGCCGCGCTGGCCCGCCGCCGTCAGGAGGAGCTGGACCGGCTGACCGCCGTCACCGACGCCCCGGTGCTGGTCTCCGGGCAGCCCGAGGCCACCCTGGAGGCGGTCGCCGACCACCTCTACGGGGACGGCCCCGGCCCGGAGCGGCTCGCCCCCGAGCCCTGGACGGTCGAGGACCGGCTCGCCGAGGACGGCCTGCTGGTCTGGCACCTCGACCTGCCCGGCGCCGACCGCGCCGAACTGGACCTCGTCCGCCGGGGCGACGACCTGGTGGTCGGCCTGGGCGCCCACCGCCGGGTGCTCGCCCTGCCCGCCGCGCTGCGCCGCTGCACGGTGGCCGGTGCGGGCCTGCACGAGGGCGTGCTCTCGGTGCGCTTCGCACCCGATCCTTCGCTCTGGCCGCAGGGCTGACGGGCCCTCGGGCCCGCCGCGGGCTTTTCCGGCGCCCACGCCCGGTCGGGTAGCGTCGGGCCCCGGGGCCGCGCGGTGCGGCCACGGCTGAGGAGGCGCCCGCGATGACCACCGACGACCGCACCGAGCCCGGGGCCGACCGCACCGAGCCCGAGCCCGGGGCCGACCGCACCGACGGCCGCACCGGCGGCTTCTCGGCGCCCGGCGCCGACCGGACCGACGACCGTACGGCGCCCGGAGCGGACCGCACCGCCTCGGGCGAGGCGCAGGCCCACCCGTTCGGGCCGGAGCTGGGCCCACTGGTCGAGGAGGTGCGCCGGTTCGCCACCGCCCTCGGCGAGAAGGCGCAGGAGACCAGCGCCACCACCCTGATCACCCTGTCCGGACTGGCCGACCGCCTGCGCACCCAGCAGCCGGAGGTCTACTCCCACCTCTCCGCGGCCGGTTCCGGCATCGCCGCCGCCGGCGCCGAGCTGCTGGCTGCCTACCGCGCCGCGGTGGCCGGCCACGAGCGGCGCTGGACGGCGGGGGAGGGGGCGTCGGTGGAGAAGATCGACCTCGATGCGCCGGGCGCGGGCGGGGCGCCCGGCCGGGGTGACGGGCCGTCCGCCAAGCAGTGAATCCGTAGCGTTCGGAGCGTGACCGGACTACTTCCCTACGTCACGAAGAAGGAGATTAGATACGACTTTTGAAGCGTCGCGGCCCGGCTTTCCCAAAAATGTCTTCGGATAATGTATGCGAGGCTGTGTACGGGGGCTGGGTTGGGCGGTAGCGTTCCGTCCAGCGGGAACGAGTGAATAGCTGAGGGACACATGGCTCTGACCATCGGCGTCGATGTCGGCGGGACCAAGATCGCGGCAGGCGTGGTCGACGACGAGGGTGCGATCCTCGCCCGGACCAGGGTGCCCACCCCGGCTGACCCGCAGTGGGCGGTCGACGCCATCGCGCAGGCCGTCCGCGAGCTCAAGGAGCAGCACCCCGACGTCGCCGCCGTCGGCGTCGGAGCCCCCGGCTTCGTCGACAGCAACCGCTCCACGGTGATCTTCGCGCCCAACATCGACTGGGAGAACGAGCCGCTGCGCGGCCGGATCGAGGAGCTCACCGGCCTGCCCACGGTGGTCGAGAACGACGCCAACTGCGCCGCCTGGGCCGAGTTCCGCTTCGGGGCGGCCGCCGACCACCAGGACATGGTGCTGATCACCGTCGGCACCGGCATCGGCGGCGGCATCGTCCTGGACGGCCGGCTGCACCGCGGCCGCTTCGGCGTGGCCGGCGAGATCGGCCACCTCAACATGGTCCCGGACGGCCTCCAGTGCGGCTGCGGCGGCAAGGGCTGCTGGGAGCAGTACGGTTCCGGACGCGCGCTGCGCCGCTACGGCCGGGAGAAGGCGGCGGCCGACCCGGTGCGCGGCCGGCGGATGCTGGAGCTCAACGACGGCGTCGCCGAGACCATCCGCGGCATCCACATCACCGAGGCCGCCGAGGCGGGCGACCCGCTCGCCCTGGAGTGCTACGCCGAGCTGGCCGACTGGCTGGGCCGCGGCATGGCCGACCTCGCCGCGCTGTTCGACCCGGGAGTCTTCGTCCTCGGCGGCGGCGTCTCGGACTCCGGGCGCCTGCTGCTCGACCCGGTCGCCAAGGCCTTCGAGCACTACCTGACCGGCGGCGTGCACCGCCCGCGCGCCGAGGTCGTGCTCGCCTCGATGGGCTCGGCCGCCGGCATCGTCGGCGCCGCGGACCTCGCCCGCACCGCCTGACCGCACCACCGCGGTCCCCCGCCACACCCCCTTCCAGCCCGCCGGCGGCGGTGCGACCGGGCCCCGACCAATCCCGGACGCACCGCCGCCGTCGCACTACGGTCGGACCCGGTGGCACCGCCCGGGTGGCACCGCACCCGGGGAGGACCATGACCGCCGCACCCGTCGAACCGCCGCCGTCCGGCCCGCGTCGACTGCGCCTGCTCAGCTACAACATCCGCTCGCTGCGCGACGACCGGCGGGCCCTCGTGCGGGTGATCCGGGCCTGCGCGCCCGACCTGGTGTGCGTCCAGGAGTCGCCGCGCTACTGGCGGCCCGAGGGGCAGGCCGCCTGGCTGGCCCGCAGCACCGGGACGACGGTGCTGGCCGGGGGCGGGCGCACCGCCGCCGGTCCGCTGCTGCTCGGCCGCCCCGGCGCGGTGGAGGTGCTGGCCGTCCACGACCGGCTGCTGCCCAAGACCCGCGGACTGCACGCGCGCGGCTTCGCCACCGCCCTGCTGCGGCTGCCGGGGGCGGCACCGTTCACCGTGACCAGCTGCCACCTCAGCCTGGACGCCACCGAGCGGTACGGGCAGTTCGAGCTCCTGCTCGAGCAGCTCGCCCTCGCCGAACAGGGCATCGTGGCCGGGGACTTCAACGAGCACCCGGACGGGCCCGGCTGGCGGATGCTGGCCTCCCGGCTGTCGGACGGACACCCGACCGCGCCCTGGGGCGGGGAGTTCACCTCCGTCCCCGAGAACCCCTACCAGCGGATCGACGCCGTCTTCACCACGCCCGGGATCACCGTCCTCGGCTGCGGAGTGCCGCACGGGCTGCCCGGTGTCACCGAGGCGGACCTGCGGGCCGCGACCGACCACCTGCCGGTGCTGGCCTTCCTGGAGCTGCCCGCGGACCAGCCGTCCGCCGGCCCCACGGCCCCCTAGACGACCGCGCCGTGGTCCGGGTCCTCCGGTTCGTCCTCGTCGCGGTCCTTCATCCGGGCGACCAGGGTGACGAAGCCGCCGAGGAAGGCGGTGATCCCGACCCAGGCGGGCCAGCCGGAGATCTCCCGCCAGACCACCGCGTCGATCAGCAGCAGCGCCGGGCCGCCGAGCACGGCCAGCCAGGCGAACTTGGCGGTCACGTCGGGGGTGGGGAGCGGCGGCGGCTCCGGCGGGACGTAGTGGCCCTCGTCGGTCTCCTCGGCCAGTTCGAAGTCCCGGGGGCCGGCCGCGGAGGCCGGCAGGACGGGCCGGCCGGAGCGCGGGCGGGGCTGCGGGGCGAGGTCGGAGAGGTCGTCCGGATCTGCCTTGGAGCCGGGGGCGTCCTTGTAGCCGCCCTTGAGCTCGTTCTGCGCCCGGAGGTTCTCGACCTCCGGCCAGTTGGGGTTGGTGAGGTCCACCGGGTCGTCGAACTGGGCGACCAGCGCGGCGAAGATCGCGTCCTGCTCGGCCTGGCTGCGCTCCGGGGCGCGCCGCGTCCGGGGCTCCGCCGGGGTGTCCGGCTCGGCGGAGCCGCCGGCTCCTGCGGCTCCTGCGGCGGGAACGGCCGGTGCGACCGTGCCCGCCTCGGTACCGTCCGCCACCGCGCCGCTCAGAGTGCCGTCCCCCTGGACGGTGCTGTCGCTGGGCGTGCCGTCCGCCCGTGCGTCGTCCGCCCGTGCGCCGTCCTCGCGGGGCTTCTCGTCCCCGCCGCCCGCCGTGCTGCTCTCGTGCACTTCCGGCCCTTCAGCCCTGGTGATCGTCGGATTCGGCCCCGCCCGCCCCCGCCGCGTGCGCGGGGGCCAGCCGTCGGATGAAGTCCAGGCTCGCCGAGAATATTTCCGCCGCGTCGTGGTCCAGCGTCGCGACGTGGAAGCTCTGTCGGCACAGCCGCTCCGTCACGTCGGTCGAGGATATCCGGGCCAGCACCAGTTCCGAGTTGGCCGGAGAGACGACGTGGTCCTGCGGACTGTGCAGCAGCAGCACCGGCTGGGTCACCTGCGGCAGCCGCCGCTGGACGTCCTGCCACAGCCGGGTCAGTGACCACGCGGCGTGCAGCGGGGTGCGGTCGTAGCCGACCTCCCGCGCGTCCGGCTTCCGGATGTCGTTGGCGACACCGGCCAGGCTCGGGACGAGGTGACGCAGCACCGGAAGCAGCACACTCGCGGGGTTGTCGGAGCGCACCGACGGGTTGACCAGCACCAGTCCGGACACCTTCGGGCCGTGCAGCGCGGCCAGCCGCAGCGCCAGCGCGCCGCCCATCGACAGCGCGCAGACGAAGACCTGCTCGCACTCCTCGGACAGCGCCAGCAGCTCCCGCTCGACCGCGGCGTACCAGTCCTCCCACCGGGTGAGCTGCATGTCCTGCCAGCGCGTGCCGTGCCCCGGCAGCAGCGGCAGCGAGACGGTGCACCCGGCCGCCGCCAGTTCCTCGGCCCACGGCCGCAGTGACTGCGGGGACCCGGTGAAGCCGTGGCAGAGCAGCACTCCCACCGGTCCGCCGTCGTGGCGGTACGGTTCGGCACCGGGCAGCAGCGGCATGGCGGACTCCTTCGCGGGCGGGTGGCGCTGGGGGAGGGACGCTGGGAGGGGAGCTGCGGGAATCCGCATCGTCCCACGCCCCGCGCTGGGACGTACACCCCCTCCGGCGGGGCCGGGCACAGCGGACGGCCGCGGGGCATTAGGATCGACCGGTCCGCATAACGGGAGGCCCGGGTTGTTCTACCGACTGATGAAGATGATCGTCGCGCCACTGCTTCGGATCTTCTTCCGGCCGTGGATCGAGGGCGAGGAGAACATCCCCGCCGAGGGCGCGGCCATCATCGCGAGCAACCACCTGTCCTTCTCGGACTCCTTCTTCTTCCCTGCGCTGATCAAGCGCCGGGTCACCTTCATCGCGAAGGCCGAGTACTTCAACACCCCTGGCCTCAAGGGCCGGTTGACCGCCGCCTTCTTCAAGGGCGTCGGCCAGCTGCCGGTGGACCGCTCGGGCGTGCGCGGCGCCGGCGAGGCCGCGATCCGCAGCGCCATCGCGGTGCTGGACCGCGGCGAGCTGTTCGGGGTCTACCCCGAGGGCACCCGCTCGCCCGACGGCAAGCTGTACCGGGGCAAGGTCGGCGGGCTGGCCCGCGTCGCGCTGGCCACCGGCGCCCCGGTCATCCCGGTCGCCATGATCGACACCGAGAAGGTGCAGCCGCCCGGCCAGGTGATCCCGAACTTCGGCATCCGCCCGGGCATCCGGATCGGCCGCCCGCTGGACTTCTCCCGCTACCACGGCATGGAGAACGACCGCTTCATCCTCCGTTCGGTGACGGACGAGGTGATGTACGAGATCATGCGGCTCTCCGGCCAGGAGTACGTGGACATCTACGCGACCGCCGCCAAGCGGCAGATCGCGGAGGAGAAGAAGAAGGCCGACGCCGAGCGCCGGGCGGCCGCCAAGGCGGAGAAGGCCGCAGAGGCCGAGAAGGCCGCAGAGGCGGAGAAGGCCGAGAAGGCCGAGAAGGCCGCCGGGACGGCGCAGGACGCCGGGACGTCGGAGCAGAAGGAGCCCGGGTCGGCCTGACCGGCCCGGCGGGCCAGCGGGCAGGGGAGGGACGGGGGATGGCGGAGGGCGCGAGAACGGCCGGGGTCGGCGGCACCCTGGCGGCCGCCGGCATGTCCGTCGAACTCCCGCTGTGGAAGGCGATCTCCTACTTCCGGGTGCTGGCCCTGTGCTACGCCCTGCTCCGGTACTTCAACTCCTACCTGCACTTCCTGCACCCGGTCGCCGGCTGGATCTTCCTCGGCGCGCTCACCCTCTGGACGCTCGCCAGCACCCGGGCCTTCGCCAACCCGCAGCGCTGCACCTGGTTCGTCCTCGGCTTCGACCTCACCCTGGCCGTGACCGGCATCGTGCTGAGCGGGATGACCGACGCCCCGGCCCGGATCAGCCACGGCGCGCCCACCCTGCCGACCATCTGGGCGGCGGGCACGGTGCTCGGCTTCGCGGCCAAGGGCGGCTGGCGCCCCGCGGCGGCGTCCGGCTCGGTGATCGGCGTCGCCAACATCCTCGGCCACGGCGGCCCGACCGGCGACAACATCCACAACATCGTGCTGCTGCTGGTCGCCGGGATCGCCATCGGGTACGTGATCGAGCTGGCCCGGGCCAGCGAGGCCACCCTGACCAGGGCGCTCCAGGTCGAGGCGGCCACCCGGGAGCGCGAGCGGCTCTCCCGGGACATCCACGACGGCGTGCTCCAGGTGCTCGCGCTCGTCCAGCGCCGGGGCGCGGAGCTGGGCGGGGCCGCCGCACCGGCCGGCGGCACCGGAACGGGCGGGGCCGCGGAGGGAGCGGACTTCGCGGAACTCGGCCGCCTCGCCGGGGAGCAGGAGCGCGCGCTGCGGGCGCTGATGACCGGCGGCCCGCTGCCGGCCCAGCGCACCGCCGACCTGCCGGAGGCCGCCGCCGGGCCGCGCGACCTGACCGCCCTGCTGCGCCCGTACGCCGACGACCGGATCACGCTCTCCGCCCCCGGCAGCCCGGTGGTGCTGCCGGACCGGGCGGCGGCCGAGCTGGCCGCGGCGGTCGGCGCGGCCGTCGACAACGTCCGCAAGCACGCGGGCGAGGGGGCCCGGGCCTGGATCCTGGTGGAGGACGAGCCGGAGGCCGTCACCGTCAGCATCCGCGACGACGGGCCCGGCTTCGCCCCCGGGCGGCTCGGCGAGGCGGAGCGGGCCGGGCGGCTCGGCGTCTCCCAGTCCATCCGCGGCCGGCTGCTGGACCTCGGCGGCACGGCCGAGCTGTACTCGGCGCCCGGGGAGGGCGTCGAGGTCGAACTGCGCGTCCCGAGGGAGGGGTTCTGATGACCGATCAGCCGACGGCTGAGCGGCCGGTGCGGGTGATGGTGGTGGACGACCACCCGATGTGGCGGGACGCCGTCTCGCGCGACCTGGCCGAGGCGGGGCTGGACGTGGTGGCCACGGCGGGCGACGGCGAGGAGGCCGTGCGCCGGGCCCGCGCCTGCTCGCCGCAGGTCGTCGTGCTGGACCTCAACCTGCCCGGCCTGCCCGGGGCCGAGGTGTGCCGCCAGGTGGTCGCGCACGACCCCGCGGTGCGGGTGCTGGTGCTGTCGGCCAGCGGTGAGCACCAGGACGTGCTGGAGGCGGTGAAGTCCGGGGCGACCGGCTACCTGGTGAAGTCCGCCGGGCGGGACGAGCTGCTGGACGCGGTGCGCCGGACGGCCGTCGGCGACGCGGTGTTCACCCCGGGCCTGGCCGGGCTGGTGCTCGGGGAGTTCCGCCGACTGGCCGCCGAGCCGGCCCCGGCCTCGGCGGCCGCCGTGCCCAAGCTGACCGCCCGGGAGACGGAGGTGCTGCGGCTGGTGGCCAAGGGGCTGTCCTACCGGCAGATCGCCGATCGGCTGGTGCTGTCGCACCGGACGGTGCAGAACCACGTCCAGAACACCCTGGGCAAGCTCCAGTTGCACAACCGGGTGGAGCTGGTGCGGTACGCGATCCAGCAGGGGCTGGACGAGGGGCTGTGAGGCGGTCCCGGACGCGCCCGCGCCCGGGACCGCTGAGACGGCGGCCGTGACCGGCCCTAGCGCCAATGCCGGTGACTTTGGTGTCTGTGGCTCGTTGGTTGTGGTGTGGCAAGGGTGGGGCAGGTCAAGTCGCCTGCGGGTGAGCGGTTGTCGGACC
>NZ_JBEPAK010000122.1:0-21318 GCF_040298565.1 Kitasatospora sp. NPDC001539
GTCGAGGACGAGCGGCGAGGCGTTTCGGTCCCGGTCGAGGCGACCCGGCCCGGGACCGGCCGTCGCGCCAGCGGCTCAGACGATCCCTTGGACGTGCTCCCCGGCGACGGGTGCGGAGTCGGCGAGGTCTGCGTAGTCGGCGAGGTCGATGCCGGCGGCGTTGGCGATGGGTATGGCGTCGAGGAACTGACCGGGCAGATCGAAGGCGTCGACGAGGGTGGTCATGTGCGGTGCGAGATCCGCGAAGACCGAGTCGGTGACGGTGGGCAGTTGCCGGACCTGGTCCGGGGTGAGGTGGGATTCGGCCAGCAGGTCGCCGGTGTGCTGGCCGAGCTGGTCGAGCAGGAAGAGCGTGCACAGCCGGCGCAGCAGATGCCGGGCCCGGGGTTCCGCGGCCCGGTGGACCGCGTCGATGAAGGCGTCGGCGGCTTGCAGGGCGGCGTGGACGGAAACCATGCGCAGGGCTGCCGGGGAGGCGGCGTTCCAGCGTGCGACGGGGTCGTTGACGGGGCCGCGGCGCAGGGCGGTGCGGGCGCGTGCCTGCCAGATGGCTTGGGCCCGGGCGAGCAGGGCGCGCAGGACGTGCGGGTCGGTCAGCTCACCGCAGGCCGGCGGGGTGGTCGCCGCAGCGGCATCGTCCTGGTGGCTGAACAGCAGTTCCGCTGCGGCTTTGCTCCAGATGACCAGATTGTCGCCTTCGGCGGTCACGGTTCCTTCGGCATACTGGGCGTACCCCACCAGGCCGTTGACGGCGAACAGGCCCTGAGCACCGCAGCGTTCGCGGCATTCCACGAGGATGGCGCGAGCCTGCCAGGTGATCCAACCCTTGGCGATCGCCACCAGGCGTTCGGCCTCGCTGCGGTCCTCGGCGGTGTGGTGGTTCCAGCGGGAGAGTACCGAGCGGTGCAGGAAGGTCATCGCGTAGGCGCTGGCCAGCGATGTCAGCAGACGGCTGTGGTGGCTGCGGTGAACGTTGAGGGCGAGGCGCTGGCCGGGCTTGGGCCCGGTGACGTGGCGGTGCTGGCCGTAGCGCACGGCGATGGCCAGTGCCGCCCGTGAGGCACCGACGGCTGCCCCGCTCATGCACAGCTTGCCCACGGTGACCCGGCCGATGGACCGCAGGAACCTCTTGCGGCGGCTGCCGAGGGCGCTGGTCAGGGTGCCGTCGTGGCCGAGCCGGCCGTGGTCCGCTTCCAGCAGGGCCTCGCGCGGCAGCCGAACGTGGTGGAAGGAGGTGAGGCAGTGGTCGACGGGGGCGGCCGGCCGCCGGGGAAGCCGGCGCACCTGGATGCCGGGCAGCAGCCCCTGCTCGTCGCTGAGCGGGGTCAGGAAGAGGAAGACGCCCTGGTCCTGGCCGTCCACCAGGAGGCGGGCGGCGACCACCGCGGTCTTGGGGCCGCCGGTGGTGCTGGTGTTGGGCATGAACTTCTGCGCGCCGGCATGGGGGGTGTGGAGGACGAACCCGCCCGAGTCCCGGTCGAGTTCGGCGGTGGTCTCGATGTTGAAGCTGTCGTTGCCGTGGTCGAGCTCGGTGCACAGGAATGTCCCGATGCGGCGCATGGCGGTGAACTCGGACAGGTCCCGCCGGGCGTCCGGGTCGTGGTCCAGGATGCTGCCCAGGAACAGGTTGTAGTGGATCCCCGCCACCGTGCACAGGCTCCCTCCGCCGTCCACGATCGCGGCCCATTCGTGCAGACTCGCCAGCAGGTCGGGGTCTGCGGCGAGGCTTTCGGCTCCGTCGACGGCGTCGTTCACCAGCCGCAGCCACGTGTAGGCCAGGGCCTCCTGCTCGGCGGCGGAGCGGCCGGGGCGGTGGCGGAACGTCGGATGACTGATCAGCCGGCGCCAGGTGCCGTGGATCCTGTCCCGTTCGCCGCCGTGTCCGAACAGCAGCCGGGACAGTTGCCGCACCGGCGAGGTGCCCGCCGCTTCCGGCCGTGCGGCCGAAAAGGTCTCGACGGCGCGCATGTCGTGGGGCGGGCAGCCGTCGGTCGGACGGCGAATGCCCTCGACTGCGGCGCGCACGCCAGGTTCGGTTGCCACGAGTGCCATGAGTCTCCCCCGGGTGATCCAACTCGGTCAGGACATGGAGCGACCCAGAAGATACGGGGACATCGTTTTTTTCTTCAAGCAACTAAAACATTACCGGACACGGTGTTGCGTTTTCTGTTGATTTGCCCTAAGCGGCCGCGTCAGGCGTCCTCTCGGCCGCCGCACCGAACGCTGCCGGTAGGTCGCGGAGAGTACGGCCGAAGGGCTGATCGGCCGGAATTCTGAGTGGAACGACGGGCCCGGGCCGGCCGTCGCCGTGCTCACCGAAACGCATCGAAGAGAGGCACCTGCCGTTCACGTCCGGCGCCTCCGCGGCGGATTAGCCTATTCATTGCGGGAAATCAGGCTACTGCCCGGTAGGGCGGGTCCGCGAAAAAATCAGAGCGTTCCGTCTTGCTCAAAGTCTGTTAATGGGTATCTTATGTGTCCGTCAGGTCGCTCGTCACGACTGCTCCTGGCGCGGCCGGCCGTGCGAGCAGCAGGGCGTGGCACTATGGGCCATCGGTTTGTTTTGTCCAATCGCTGATGGAGCAAGGCGGAGGTAGGGCGTGGCGGTGCAGGAACGGGCCATCAGGACGAGGCGGGCCATCCTCGTCGCGGCGGCCGCAGTCTTTGCCGAGGTGGGATACGAAGCGGCGACGATCGCCGAGATCCTCCACCGGGCCCAGGCGGCCAAGGGATCCCTGTACTTCCACTTCGGCTCGAAGGCCGATCTGGCCCAGGCGGTCCTGGCCGACCAGCTCACCTCGGTACCGGAGCTGCCGCCGCAGCAACTGATGCTCCAGCAGGGCCTGGACGAGGCGTTCGTCCTCGCCCACATGCTCTCCAAGCGGGATCCGGTCGTGCAGGGCAGCATTCGACTGACGATGGATCAGGGGACGCCGAACGACGGCCTGGACCGGCGCGTGCCGATGAGCGGGTGGATCGAACGCAACCAAGTCCTGCTCGAAAAGGCCAGGGAGAACGGCGAACTGCTGCCGCACGTCGACGTGGCGGTCGCGGCGCGGATGTTCCTCGGGGCGTTCACCGGGGTGCAGATACTTTCCAAGATCATGACCGATCACGCCGACATGCCGGAACGGGTGTCGGAGTTGCAGCGCCACCTGATGGAGACCATCGCGGTGCCGCCGGTGTTCGCCCGACTCGACCTGGCCGCCGATCGGGGGGCCCGGGTGTACGAGGCGGCGCTGAAGCAGCGTGAGGAGTCCCGCGCCGCCGTCTAGGTGTCTCGACCCGCAGGGACGTTCACCCGCGGCACCGCCCGGCACCACGGCGACGAGTCGTCGTCCCGCCCGACGCGTCCGGCCCGCCGGAGAGGAAGGACCACCGGGCAGGTGGTGGAGCCGGCCCGGCCAATGTGCCGGGCGCAACGTCCCCACCCGGCGCGAGGCGCAGTAGATTGTGCGCCGCGGGGAACGACCGGGGGAGGGAACGAAGATGGACGTTGCCGGCTGCCCTTACGTCCTGGACGTGACGGGGCGTGACCTGGCCGGAGAGGCGGCGGTGCTGCGGGCCCGGGGCCCGGCCGTGCAGGTGGAGCTGCCCGGGGGCGTCGTGGCCTGGGCCGTGGTCGGGCAACGGCACGTCGAGCAACTCCTGACCGACTGGCGGGTGTCGAAGGACGCCCATCGGCACTGGCCGGCGTTCGTCGAAGGGCGGATCACCGAGGAGTGGCCGCTGTACCCGTGGGTGGCGAACGAGAACATGCTCTTCGCCTACGGGGAGAGCCACGCCCGGCTGCGCCGGCTGGTCGCCGGGGCGTTCACCATGCGGCGCACCGAGATGCTGCGTCCCCGGGTCGCCGGGATCACCTCGGAACTCCTCGACCGGATGGACGCCCTTCCGGCCGGAACCCGGGTCGACCTTCGGCGCGCCTTCGCCGAGGTGCTGCCGATGCGGGTCATCTGCGAACTGTTCGGCGTCCCGCAGGGCGAGGCCACGGACGCGCTGTGCGTCGCACTGCACAAGGTCTTCAGCACCACCATCTCGGCACGGGAGGTCGAGGCGGCGCGGGTGCAGGCGTTCACGCTGCTGTCGGACCTGGTGCGGGCCAAACGGGCCGAGCCCGGAAACGACCTGACCACGTCCCTGATCGAGGCGCGGGACCAGGAGGACCGCCTGAGCGAGGAGGAACTGCTCGGCACTCTCTTCCTCATGATCGCCGGCGGGCAGGACACCACCGCCGCACTGATCACCAACGCCGTGGGCGCGTTGCTGAGCCACCCCGACCAGCTGGAGTACGTCCTGGCGGGCCGCGCGACCTGGCAGGACGTGTCCGACGAGACCATGCGGGTGCACACGCCCGGCGCGTACTCGCCGATGAGGTTCGCCGTCGAGGACATCGACCTGGACGGCGTGACGATCCGCAAGGGAGACCCCATCCTGGTCTCGTTCGCGGCAGCCGGCCTGGATCCCGAGCGCTACGGACCCCACGCCGACCGCTTCGACGTGCTGCGCCAGGACCGTGATCTGCTCGGCTTCGGGCACGGAACGCACCATTGCCTGGGCGCTCCGCTCGCCGAGTTGGAGGCGACCACGGCCTTCGCCGCCCTCTTCGAACGCTTCCCCCGCATGCGGCTGGCGTGCCGCCCGGACGAACTCCAGCCCGCGCAGAGCTTCCTGATGAACACCTACCGGGAACTGCCGGTGTTCCTGTCCCCGGTTTCCTGAAGCCCGTCGTCGCGTGATGTCGCCGGCCGGCGGCGCGACCTCGTCGCACCGCCGGCCATCAGGTCGTGTCCCGCTCGCCGAGGACCCCGTCCGGCCCGGCACAGGCCTACCTGGTCCTGGCCCACCTGGTCCTGGCGGATCCAGCCGCACGGGGTCCTCGTGACGCACCCCGCCGCCGCGCGCCGTCTGCCGGACCGCCGGCGCCGCTTCGGCGCGGTACGTCCCCACCGGGCGTCGGCGCCGACCGGGCGCGGGTCCCCCCACCCGACCGGCCGGCCCCGCAGACCGCCGCACACGGCCCGTCAGACCCCGCACACGGCCCGTCAGACCCCGCACACGGCCCGTCAGACCCCGCGCACGGCCCGTCAGACCCCGCGCACGCCCGTCAGGCCGCCGCCGGCAACCTTCCGCACCCCCCCCTGGGAAACGTCGAGTCCCTGGCCGCCGCCGCCCCCCGGGTACGCCCGTATTCATTCTTCCGGTCCGCGTGTGCAAAACGCATGAACGGGCATGCGGAACCACTATTCCGCGCGGCAACCCCCGACACCTAAAGTCGGTCCAGTCGCGTTGCCTTGGCGTTGTGGCAGTGAAGGGCGCCGATTCGTCGGCCCGATCTATTTCCTGGAGGAACAGGCTGTGCTGCGTCAAGACGTCACCCCTGAGCAGCCGTGGGAAACGGTGGCGAAATCGATCGAGTTCATACCCGCCAAGTACTCCCACAAGACCCATTCCGAATCGACGGCGCAGGAAATGCTGAGGTGCGGTTCGGCGGACATCGACAGACTCGTGGACGCGGGCCTTCCGTTCGAAGACCGGGCGGGCGTGCGCCACTTCGACGTGAACGACCTCTACAACCTCGGCATGTACTCGGGCCGGGGAAACACCCAGCCGGAACTCGCGTTCCGCATGCTGTTCCGCTTCGCCGGCCGTCCGGTCGACGACCTGTTGCGCGAGAAGTCCTGGGACTTCAGGGTCACGCTGGAATGCACCGCGTGCGAGGGGCCGGCGCCCTGGCGTTTCGCCGCGCCCGACGCCGCCCGCTTCGGCGGGCGGGTGGCCGGGGGAGCGGCGCCGCAGCCGAGCGCGCGCTCGGCCTCCTACGAGGCGACGGTCACCACCGTCGGCGCCAGGACCCCCCTGCTCTCCACCCGGCTGCGCGGCATCACCCGGGACTACCTCGACTCCGGCTACCGCTGGCAGATGATCCCCGTCGCGATGCAGGCCGACTACGACCTGGTGCACGCGCTCGGTGCCACCAGCTGCATCGCGGCGAGCCTGCTGCTCGCCGAGCGGTTCCGGGCGGCCGGATACCGGGCCGAGGCGAAGCGGGGCTGGTTCTGCGGCGTGCTGGGCGGCGCCCTCGACCTGCCGCACGCCTGCGTGGAAGTCGTGGACGACGACGGCGCGCTCAAGACCGTCGACATCGCCAAGTCGCAGCTGGCCGCCCGCCTGTCGCCGAACACCGCCGACTTCCAGGAGCTGTGCCTCGGGTCGATCTACAACAAGGTGATCCCGTCCACGGCTTCCGGCAACGCGCCCTTCGGACACCACGAGTGCGGCTCCCCCGAGCCGGTCCAGGTGCGCGCGGACATCCGATCGACGAGCTGAAGCTGAAAATCCCGCACCACTGCCTTCGGAAGGGTGAGTGAAACATGGCGGTACGTGAAATCGAGCCGATCGTGCTGGACCTCGAACGGCTGGAGAACCTGGCCGAATCCGGCTACTACAACCCCTACTCGATGTTCGACTGGCCCGACGCCATCGAACCCGGCATGCCGTGGATGAGCGAGAGCCTGACCACGCTGGCCGGCACCGAGATGTGGGACGAGCTGACCCGCGAACAGCAGATCGCACTCACCAAGTACGAGGCGATCAACTTCTTCAGCCTGAACATCCACGGCATCCGCGAACTGCTCAACGACGTCGTGATGCGCATTCACGAGCGGACCTACGCGGACGTCTCGGAATTCCTGCACCACTTCATCGGTGAGGAAAACGAGCACATGTGGTTCTTCGCGCAGTTCTGCCTGCGCTACGGCGGCCGGCTGTACCCGGCCCAGCCGGCGCTCAAGGCCGACTCGGTCGAGCACCTGTCCACCGTGGCCCGCGAGCTGATCGTGTTCGCCCGCATCCTGATCTTCGAGGAGATCGTCGACTACTACAACGCGCACATGGCGACCGACCAGTCCCTGCCGGCGATCGCCCGCGAGATCAACCGGGTGCACCACCAGGACGAGAGCCGGCACGTCGCCTTCGGCCGGATGATCTTCACCAACCTGCTCGCCCAGGTGGCCAAGCGCGACCCGAACGAGGTACCGGTGGTCGCCGAGTACCTGGAGAGCTACCTGCAGTACAGCATCGCCACCCTCTACAACCCGGCCGCCTACCGCGACGCGGGCATCCCCGACGCCCTCGCGCTGCGCCGGCGGGCGCTGGAGCACCCCGCCCGCATCGAGGCGCACGAGCAGGTGCTGAAGCGCACGCGCAAGTTCCTGTCGAAGGCGGGCGTCGGCAGGGAGCTGATCAAGTGACCACCGAGCCCATGCAGGCGGTGCGCGACTTCATCCTGGCCCGCAACCCCAAGCTCGACCAGCTGCCCGACGACCTGGACCTCATCGACAGCCGCGCCATCAACTCCCTGGCCTTCGTCGAGTTCATCTTCCTGCTGGAAGAGCTGACCGGCGAGTCGATCGACCCGGAGGACCTGGACCTCGACGACTTCCGCACCCTCAGCGCGGTGAACGCCCGATTCTTCACGAAGGAAGCAGCCTGATGACCACAGTGACCGACAACGGCCTCGGAGTTCTGGACGGCAGCCAGCTGCGGGTGCTGCGGGCGATCGACGCGGTGTTCCGGCGCCTGGCCGACGGCTGGGACGCCCCGGAGTTCCGGTTCCCCTTCCTGATGCGCTGCGAGGACCTCGACCGCTTCGACTACTACGACAACTTCCCGCACCTGGGTCTCGCGGCGACCCGGCTCGACCCCGAGCGCCTCGGCGGCCTGCTCAAGCAGTCGCAGCGGCCGGTGGAGCGGATCCCCGCCGACGTGATGGAGCCGACCGCGTTCGCGCTGCCCTCGGCGGCCTGCTACTCCATCTACGTCAACCTGGCGGGCTCCACGCTGCCCGCCGAGGGGACGATGCGCACCACGGTCGGCACCTGCTTCCGCAACGAGACCCACTACCAGGGCCTCCAGCGGTTGCTCGGCTTCTCCATGCGGGAGATCGTCTGCGTGGCGGCGGAGGACGTGGCCAAGAACCACCTGCTGCGCGCCAAGAACGCCGTGACCGCCCTGTGCGCCGAACTGGGCCTCGACGTCCGCCTCGAGGTCGCCACCGACCCCTTCTTCGACAAGAACAGCGGCAAGGCGAAGATGCAGCGCCTGTTCCCGGTCAAGGAGGAGTTCGTGGTGGGCGGCCTGGCCATCGGCTCGGTCAACTACCACCGCAACTTCTTCGGCGAGCGGTGCGGCATCCTGGCCGGCGAGGACACGGCGCACACCAGCTGCCTGGCCTTCGGCCTGGAGCGCTGGGTGCACGTCCTGACCGACCGGTTCGGCAGCGCGGACGCCGCCGCCGCCGCGGTCGAGAGCCTGCACTGATGCCGTCCGCAGCGAGCGTGCTCGGCCTGCGGGTGAGCCTGCTCCAGTCGGGCATGGGCGGGGTCGCCGGCTCGGAGCTGGCCTGCGCGGTGTCCAACGCGGGCGCCGCGGGCTGCGTGGGCGGCTACAAGTTGGCCGGCAGCGCGCTGTCGGCCATCCTCGCCCGGCTGGTCTCCGGCACCGACCGGCCCGTCGGCGTGAACCTCATCCCGGAAGTGGTCGGGCCCGACGAACTGGACCGGCAAGTGGCCCAGGTGCTCGACGAGACACCGCACCGCGTGCACCTGTCCTTCTTCGGCATGCCCGACGACGCGGTCTTCGACCGGGTCACCGCGGCGGGCCGGCAGCTGGTGGTCCAGGTCGGGTCGGTCCGGGACGGCGTCCACGCGGCCGACCGCGGCGCCGTGGTGGTGGCCCAGGGCATCGAGGCGGGCGGCCACCTCCTCGGCACGCAGCGCCGCGACGACCTGGTGGGAGCACTGCGGGCACTGCTGCCCGACGCCTGCCTGGTCGCCTCGGGCGGAATCGGCTCGCCCGAGGAGGCCGCACGGGCGCTGGCCGCCGGCGCCGACGGGGTGCTGCTCGGCACCGCCTTCGTCGTCGCCCACCAGGCGCGCGCCCACGCCCGCTTCAAGTCCGCGGTCACCGCCGCGGACCAGGCCGACACCGTGATCAGCGACGTGTACGAGATCGGCTGGCCGGGCCGGCGGCACCGCGTGCTCGCCACGGCCGTCACCGCCGACCCGAGCCTGCCCGCGAAGTTCATCGGCAAGACGGTGGTCGAAGGCAAGCCGTACCTGGTGCCGCGGTTCAGCGCGGCGGTCCCCACCGACGCGACCAGCGGCCGCATCGAGGAGATGGCGCTGTACTGCGGCCAGTCCTGCGGCGAGATCACCGAGGAAGCCCCGGCGGCAGACATCGTCGCCGCGTTCGCACGGGTCCTTCCGGGCCCCGAAACAGTCAAGAGCAACGAAAGGCCGGAACACCATGTCCACTGAGGCAGTGCACGACGAGTACTACCACGACCTGAGCTACCGCGAGGACCTGCCGTTGATCCCGACCAGGGAGGGCGTCCAGCTCTACTGCGAGTCCACCGGTGAAGGCATTGCCATCACGACGCTCAACAACTTCTTCTTCACCGCCCCGTTCTGGCGGGACTACACCGACGAGCTCGCCAAGCACCACCGCATCGTCAGCTACGACCTGGCCAACCACGGCCACTCCACCCGCCTGGAGCAGGAGCCCACCTGGGAGGAGCACGTCGAGGACCTGGCCCGGCTGCTCGACGCCCTGGAGATCGACTCGACCTACCTCCTCGCCTCCTCGGCCTCCACCCAGCTCGCCCGCGACATGGCCCTCGCCCACCCCGACCGGGTCCGCGGCCTCATCCTGGCCGGACCGGTCGTCGGCCCGCAGATCCGCCGGCACCGGATGCTCCAGCGCGCCTGGCTCCAGACGCTGAACAGCCACGACATCCCCACGCTGTTCGCCCACATGTACCCCGAGTTCGTCAGCACCCAGATGATCGAGGAGTACCGCGTGCCGGGCTACCTCGGCCTCCGCGAGAGCTTCCTGGCCATGTCGACGCCCGAGGAGCTCAACAACGGCCTGGCGCTGGCGCAGCAGGGCGACCCCAGCTCCGAGCTGCTGACCCGGATCCAGGCGCCGACGCTGATCGCCCTGGGCGACGACGACATCCTGCTCGGCCCGACCGCGGGGCACGAGCTGGCCGCCCTGTTCCCCAAGGGCCGCTGCGTGATCATGCCCAAGGCCGGCCACGTGCCCTTCCTCGACGAGCCGGTCGCCTTCCAGGAGATCACGCGCAAGTTCATCGAAGAAGTGGAAGCCGATGCCTGACACCGCGGTGGAGGTGCGCCAGCGGATCCGCGAGCTGCTGGTCGGCGTGTTCGGCGGCCCCTCCTTCGTCAGCCAGGTGCAGGACACCGCCTCGCTCCGCGAGGCCGGAGTCCCCTCCACCGCGCTGGTCGCCCTGCTGGTCGCGATGGAGGACGCGTTCGGCTTCGAGTGGGACGACGACATCCGGCCCGAAGTGCTGCGCTCGATCGACTCACTGGCAGGCCACGTCGTGGCGCTGCGCAACTGAGGGCTCGCACGGTGATCGTCGAACCGGCCCCGTCCCGGGGCACGGTGCCGCGGATGTCACTGGAAACGTCGTGGGTGGCGCCGCCCCACGGACCGGCGGAGCAGTTCACCGCCGGCCGCCGGGCGGCCGCCGCCGCGCTGGCCGCAGCCGGCTCCGCCGAGCGGACGGTGCCGCGGGCCCGGGATGGCCGGCCGCTCTTCCCCCACGGGTTCGCCGGTTCCATCTCCCACACCGGCCGGCTCGCGGTCGCCGTGGTGGTCCCCGGCGCCGAGGCGGTCGGCGTCGACATCGAGCCCGCGGCCGTGCCCCCCCGCACGGCCGCGTTCGTCCTGCGGGAACAGGAGCGGCGCCTGCTGCTCCCCCCGGGCGGGCCCCACACCGCGCGGGACCTGTTCGCCGCCAAGGAGGCCGCCTTCAAGGCTCTGAACTCCCTCGGCACGCTGGGGGAGTTCCTGTTCTGGCAGATCAACCTCGGTCACGCCGGGGGCGTGTTGACCGCGACGTACCGCGGCGAATCGGTGCCGGTGTGGATCCACGCGCGGACGGATCTGTCGTTCGCCGTGGCGATCCGCCGCTGAAGCCGGCCCTCTCGCCCACCCGCCGTCCCACGAGCCTGATCCGCCGCTCGGTTCCGGGCCCTTGCCCCTCATCTGGAGACCCTCATGACCGGTACATCCCCGTCCGGGGGGAGCGCACGCTTCCAGCGCACGCTGACCACCCCGAAGATCGTGTTCATCATCATCGCCGCAGCCGCCCCCCTGGCCGCGATGGTGTTCACCGTCCCGCTCGCCTTCGCCATCGGCACCGGCCCCGGCGTACCGGCCATGTTCCTCTTCGCCGGCCTGACCCTGCTGTGCTTCTCCGCCGGCTACGCCGCCATCTCACGGCGGATCAGCGACATGGGCGGTTTCTACGCCCACATCGCGCACGGTCTCGGCCGCCGCGTGGCGGCCGGGGCGGGACTGCTCGCGGTGCTCGCCTACAACGCCGCCACGGTCGGCGTCCTCGGCGCGTTCGCCTACTTCACCCAGAACGTGGCCGCGGACCACGGGCTGAACCTGCCCTGGCAGGCGTGGGCGGGACTCGGCCTGCTGCTGGTCGCCTTGCTCGGCTACCGGGAGGCCAACCTCAGCGCCCGGCTGCTGTCCGTCTGCATGGTGTGCGAGATCGCCATCCTGGTCGCACTGGACATCGCGGTCCTGGCCCGTCACGGCGCCGCGGCCCTGCCGTCCGCCTCCTTCGCCCCCCACCAGGTCCTCGCCCCCGGACTCGGCGTCGCCGTGATGTTCGGTTTCGCCTCCTTCCTCGGCTTCGAGTCGGCCGCCCTGTACGGCGAGGAGGCCAAGGCGCCGCACCGCAGCGTGCCCCGCGCCACCGTCATCGCCGTCCTGGTCGTCGCCTCGTTCTACGCCCTGACCAGCTGGGTCGCCGTCGGTGCGGTGGGCCCCGAGCGGATCCAGACGCAAGCCGCGAACCACCTCGGCGACCTGTTCTTCCTGCTCAGCGACGGATACCTGGGCCACGCCGCCACCGTCACCATGCAAGTGCTGCTGTGCACCAGCCTCTTCGCCTCCTGGCTGGCGCTGCACAACGCCGCCAACCGGTACATGTACGCCCTGAGCCGCGACGGGCTGCTGCCGGGGCGCCTCAACGCCACCCACGCCGGGCACAGCTCCGTGCACCGGGCCAGTGTGACCCAGTCCGTCTTCAGCACGGTGACGGTCGCCCTGTTCGCGGCCGCGGGCCTCGACCCGTACGTGAACATGTCGACCAGCATGCTGGGCCTGGGCACCCTCGGCATCATCCTGCTCCAGGCCCTGGCCTCGGTGGCGGTGATCGGCTACTTCCGGAACCGGCGCGAGGAACGCTGGCAGACCGTCATCGCGCCCGCGCTGGGCGCGCTGGGACTGATCACCGCGGCGGTTCTGGTGGTGTCGAACTTCGACGTGTTGACCGGGACCACGAATCCCGTCGTCACCGCGTTGCCGTGGCTCCTGCTGGCGGCCGTCGGCCTCGGCATCGCCTTCGCCTCCTGGCTGCGCTCGGCCCGTCCGGACCGGTACACCCGCCTCGGCGGCGCATCCATGCCGGTGCCGCCGCCCACCGCCCCGCTCGCAGACCCCGCCGGCAGCCTCTCCCAAGCAGCGCAGTGACTCCGCCTCGAGCGGAAAGCCGCGCACCGGAAAGGATCAGCTCCAATGGTTCGTGAAGCCGAAACCCATGCGGACATACCGTTCGGTCCCGAAGACACACCGTGGCAGAAGACCTTCAGCAGCCTTGGGGTCGTCGGCGGACGCCCCTACGGCACCCCGCCGTCCAGCGACCCCAGGGCGGCCTACCTCCACGTCCCCGAAGTACCCCACTACAAGGTGCAGTTGCCGCCGACCGGGCTCGACGCGCAGCAGTACGGCGAGGCCGAGGCACTGTTCCGCCGCCACGTGGACACCCAGACCCGCAACTTCGCCGGCTACCAGGTCACCAGCGACCTCGACTACGAACAACGCCTGGGGCACTACCTCAACCGCCACCTCAACAACGTCGGCGACCCGTACCAGTCCAGCTCGTACACACTCAACTCCAAGGTGCTCGAACGCGTCGTCCTCGACTACTTCGCGTCACTGTGGCACGCGAAGTGGCCGCACGACCCGCAGGACCCCGAGTCGTACTGGGGCTACGTCCTGACCATGGGCTCCAGCGAAGGCAACCTGTACGGCCTGTGGAACGCACGGGACTACCTGTCGGGCAAGCCCCTGCGCACCCACCACCGCGAGCCCGGCCAGGCCGGCGTCGAGCAGGCCCCGCAGGGCGACGGCCCGAACGCCTTCCATCCGGTGGCGTTCTTCTCCGAGGACACCCACTACTCGCTGACCAAGGCCGTACGGGCGCTGGCCATCGACACCTTCCACGACCTGGGCTCCACGCGCTACCCCGACGACAACCCGCTCGCACCGGGCACCCCCTGGCCGCGGAAGGTGCCCTCCACCGAGGACGGCGCCATCGACGTCGAACAACTCGCCGTCCTGGTCAGGTTCTTCGCCAGCCGCGGCTACCCCATCCTGGTCAGCCTCAACTACGGGTCCACCTTCAAGGGCGCCTACGACGACGTCGAAGCGGTCGCCCGCACGGTGCGCGCCATCTGCGCCGAGTACGGCCTGGACAAGCGGAACGTCCACCACGGCCGCGGCGAGGAGGGCGGCCAGGACGAACGGTCGGGATTCTGGCTGCACGTCGACGGGGCCCTCGGCGCCGGCTACGCGCCCTTCCTGGAGATGGCCCGGAACGCGGGCATGGTGGAGCAGGCACCGCCGGTCTTCGACTTCCGGCTCGGCGACCTGCACTCACTGACCATGAGCGGGCACAAGTGGATGGGCACGCCGTGGGCGTGCGGAGTGTTCATGACCCGCACCGGACTGCAGATGGCCCCGCCCGGGGCCTCGGAGTACATCGGCGCCGCCGACACCACCTTCGCGGGCTCCCGCAACGGCTTCTCCTCGCTCCTGATGTGGGACTACCTGGCCCGTCACTCCTACGACGACCAGGCCCGGCTGGCGGCCGAGTGCGACCGCCTCGCGGCCTACACCCACCGCCAACTCCTCGCACTGCAGGAGCGACTGGGCCACGACCTGTGGGTCGCCCGCAGCCCGCAGTCGCTGAGCATCCGGTTCCGCCAGCCCCGCGCGGACATCGTCCGCCGCTACTCCCTGGCCAGCGAGTCCGTGCACGTCGACGGCACCGCCCGCGCGTACGTCCACCTGTACGTGATGCGCCACCTCACCGCGGAGCGCGTCGACGAGCTCCTGGACGAGCTGCGACAGCCGGGCGCCTTCACCCCGGACCCGCCCACCGGCACCACCGCCGGCGGGGCGCGAGCGGCCCGACCGGTCGAACCGGTGGCCGACGCGATGGCGGGCTGACCCGAACCCACACCGCAATGACCTCTGAGGTGACGGACGCGGCCCGCGGGCCGCTCGAGAAGGCCGCCGCGGACGCGGGCCGGCCCACGTGCTCCCCGGGCACGTGGGCCCCTTCGCTTTCCCGGGCCGGTCCACGTCTGCCCAGAGGTCCCGAGCCACGACCGAGGAGAGGCATGTCCGCCCAACAGCACGACTTCCGGCTCACCGCCGACGAGCTGGAGCAGTTCCACCGGACCGGGTACGCGGGCCCCTTCACGCTCTACGAGCCCGACGAGATCGCACGGCAGTGGGCCCGGACCCGCCAGGACCTCACGGACTGCAGCGGCGCGGTGTACCAGGACGCCACCGACGGATCGGAGGCGGCGAACCTGTCCAACCACGACCGGCACCTCGACAACGCCTTCCTCGCCGACCACATCACCCAGCCGGGCATCGTGGACCGGGTCGTCTCCGTACTCGGGCCTGACGTGCTGTGCTGGCGCTCGGACTTCTTCCCCAAGTACCCGGGCAACGAAGGCACGGACTGGCACCAGTCCGACACCTTCGCCAACGCCTCCGGCCGGCCCCAGATCCAGTGGCCGCCGGGATCGGGCCCGGGCGGCTGCCTCACCGTGTGGTGCGCCTTCACCGACGCCCCCGCCGACATGGGCGGCCTGCAGTTCATCCCCGGCACCCACCGCACCATGCACTACGACGAGACCAAGCACATGCTCTACGACCCCGACCGGAACACCTCCGTGGTGAAGAACGGCGTCCGGCGCGGCTTCTTCGGCTACGACTACCGCGAACTCCAGATCGACCCGCACTGGCAGCCGGACGAGTCGCGGGCCGTGTCCGTGGAGCTGAGGGCCGGGCAGTTCGTCATGTTCTGGTCGCGCCTCCTGCACGCCTCGCACCCGCACGCCGGTCGGACCAAGCGGATGCGCATGGGCTTCTCGGCCCGCTACGTGCCCGCGTTCGTGCGGATCTACCCCGGAGCTTCGGCGGTCGAGGAGTTCGGCGCCCGGGCGAGCCTGGAGCGGTACGGAGCGGTCCTGGTCAGCGGCGAGGACCGCTTCGGACACAACCGCATCGCCGTGAGCACCACCGCCGGCCACGTCTTCCGCCGCCGCAACGACGGCGCGCCCACCAGCGCTTGAGGCCGACACGCGGTTGCCGCGGCCGGCCTGCGGCGGCCGCGGCAACCGCAGGCCTCCTCCTCCCCGCCGGGCATGCACCGCAGCCCTGGTCCGTGCTCCACGCCGCAGGGGCGAAGGCACGGACCAGGGCTGCCGGAGAGGGGATGCGGCCGGCGCCAGGGCTTGCCCGACCATTCCCGCTGACGCGACGCGAATGGTCGGACAAGCCCTACTGCGCCGCGGGAGCCGAGGTCAGCATCCGTTCCACGGCGGCCAGCACGTTGCCCATCGCCACCGCGGCGGCCGGCAGGACGCCGGCCATGAGGAGATACCCGTGCACCAGGCCGGGAGCGGGCACGTGCTGCACCTCGACGCCGGCTCGGGCCAACCGCACCGCGAGCTCGACGCCCTCGTCGTGCAGCGGGTCGAACTCGGCCGTGCCGACCACCGCGGGCGGCAGTCCGCGGTGATCGGCGCCCAGCAAGTCGACCGCCGGGTCCTTCCGGCGCGCCGGATCCGGTACGTACTGCTCGTAGTGCCAGCGCAGGTCGTCGACCTCCAACAGGTACCCCGAGCCGTAGGTGCGCGCGGACGGGAACCGCAGCTGCGGATCGGCCACCGGGTACACCAGCAGCTGCGCGGCGAACTCCACGCCGCCGTGGTCGCGGTAGTGCATCGCGATCCCCACCGCCAGCGCCCCGCCCGCGCTGTCCCCGGCGATCACGTGCCGGCGGCCCGGGAAGGTGCGGTCCGCCCAGTCGGACGCGGCGATGCCGTCCCGCAGCGGGCCGGGGTACGGATGCTCCGGCGCACGGCGGTAGTCGACGGAGACGACGACCGCGCCGAGTTCGGAGGCGATGCGACGGCAGACCGGGTCGTGCGTGTCGACGTCACCGACGGCCCAGCCGCCCCCGTGCAGGTACGTCACCAGACGCCCCCGGTCGGTGGGCGGCAGATACGTCCGGACGCCGAACTCGCCGTCACCGCCGTCGATCAGCTGGTCCTTCGTCTCGACGCCCGCGTCCCCGGCGCCCGCGCTGAACTGGGCCGCCTGGGCGGCGTAGCGCTCGCGCTGCTGCGCCACGGTGAGCGTGCGCGCCGGTTCGGGTCGGCTGCCGGCCTGCCACTGGATCAAGGCGCGGACGAAACGGTCCATGGCCAAGAGGGCTCTCCTCGAGTCGCACCGACGGCGGATCCGGCGGTCCGGATCCGCGCGGCCGGCTGTTCAACGGGGTCGGGCTACGGCGCGAGCAGCCGTTCGGGACTCAGGCCGTGACGTCGGCGGGCAGGGTGAAGTCGGTCGTGGTCTCGGGCCACTGCGGCACCGACTCGATCTCCACCGCGGCCACGGTCACCGAGTAGCCGCCGCCGGTGCCGATCAGCAGCACGCGGTCGCCCGGGCTCACTTCCTTCTTCTCCACCAGGCGGGCCACCGCCGCGGTCAGGTCGCCCGCGCCCAAGTGCCCCGCGTAGCGCCCCCAGTTCCACAGCGTGCGTTCGGCGGGGATGTCCAGCGGCTTGAAGAACTGGGCCTCCATCAGCCCGTGCCCCATGTTGGGCAGCAGGATCCTGGCGAAGTCGTCGAGCGTGGTCCCGGTGCGGCTGAGCACCTTGGCGAGGACGCTCATCAGCGCCTCCTCGGCGCGCCGCAGCACCGACTCCGTCCCGACCTCCTCCAGGTACGACTTCTTGGGAGTGCGCAGGTTCTCGTTCTCGACCACGCCGTACGCGTTGGTGAACGGGGCGGTGCCCCGGTGCAGCGGCTCCAGGGAGCTGTCAGTGATCGACGCGATGGCCTGGATGCGGGCGAAACCGCCGGTCGTGGAGAGGACCATCGCCGTGGCGCCGTCGCCGAAGAGGATGCCGTACGAGCCCCGCCACCGGTCGAACCCGGGCGGACAGAACCGGTCCGCCGTGGTGATCAGCGCGCTCGTGCCCCGGCCGGCCTCGAGCCGGGCCATCGCCAGGTCGATCGCCGCCATTCCGCCGTTCGACATCCCCTCCAGGTTCAGGGAGAAGGCGTCGGCGACGCCCAGCTCGCGCTGGATGTACGGAGCCGAGTTCCAGTGGTGGTCGCGGCCCTGGTGGTAGATCGACGCGTGCAGGATCAGGTCGACCTGGCCGCCGACGATCTCCTCGGCCCGCTCCAGGGCCTTCCGCCCGGCGATCGCTCCCATGTCCGGGACCGAGATGTCATCCGGTGCCACCGGCAGGCAGGGTATTTTGTTGGTGGCATTGTCGTCAGCAGGGTATTGACCGGCGGCCACCGCTTCCGCTGCCGATTCCGCGGACGGAATCCAGGCCGCAGCCGACGCGATGTAGACAGGGATGTTCATGGTCCGACTCTTCTTCCGAGTTCGATGCCCGTCTGGCACGGGATTGCGGTGAGCGGTTCACGGTGAGCACGGTCACGCCCCGCGATCCGGGCCCCGGAGCGCGGGGCCCGGATCGCGGAGAGGTTTCCTCGGGATGCGGTCACGCTAAAATGCCGGGCCCGGTCCCGCATAGGTGCATTTCTCATGACTTCGCCGGGTGTCCGCCCGTTTCCGGGCCCGCCGCCACCGTCGACCGAGGTTAGGCGCGGGCGGGCGAAAAGGAAATACCCACGAGAATGGGTGAAGGATCCACGGAAAGCCGCGCCCGGCGCGCGCCGTTCAACTGTCTGCGGTAGACAGTTGAACGGTCAGCTCGGCCCCGCGCCCGGTGTCCCGGAGGTCTGCGCCAGGCACTGCGCGAGCAGACCGTCGACGAAGGCGCGCAGCCCCTGCTCGAAGGTGTCCTGCCCGGCCAGGGCCGCCCACCGGCCGGCGACGGCGGCCAGGGTCGGGTGCCGCAGCGGGCCGTCGGCGTTGCCGAAGTAGGGGTTGAGGCAGGTGGGGTCCTCCTCGTCCATCTTGCGGTGGCGGGTGTGCGCGCGAACGAGGATCTCGCCGACCGTGTAGTACCAGATGCTGCGGAAGATCCGGACGGTCTGCTCCTGGGGGCATCCGGCATCGACGACCCCGGCCAGGATCGTCTCGACCAGCCAGAGGAACGAGTCGCCGAGCCGGGCGATGAACCCGTCGGTGGTGAGGACCTCCGCCGCCCAGGGCCACGCCGCCAGGCCGTCGTGGATCGCGACGGCGGCCGTGACGATCCGCTCCCGCGGCTCGCTCGGCAGCTCGGGGTGCGGGATCTGCTCCGCGTACTCGTAGATCAGCAGGAACAGCAGGTCTTCCTTGTCCCGCAGGTGCGAGTACAGGGTCGTCGTCCCGACGCCGATCTCGGAGGCCAGCCGGCGGACCGTGAGCTTCTCCCACCCGTACTCGTCGATGAGGGCGCGAGCCGCGGTCAGGATCTGTTCGCGAGAGGTCACGGGAGGGCGTCCGACAGGTCGCCGCGGTGCGTTCGTTCGCTGCATCGCCCCATCATGCCTTGCGCCGACACCCATGGTTCGCAGGGGTGTTGACCTGCACGGTCGACACCTCGCGGTCCCCGCTGCTAATTTCGGAACACGGTCGGAAACTCCATCGGCACGACCAGAAGCAGAGGGGCTGGATGCGGTGACGAGTACGCAAGTGGCAAGTGAGAACACGATGGTCGTCGCGCGCGGCGCACGACCCGGGACCACCCTCGCGGCGGTCTCCGTGGTGCAGTTCATGGTGTCGCTCGACCTGACGGTGGTGAACGTCGGACTGCCCCAGATCGCCAGCGGCCTGGGCTTCAGCCAGGTGGGTCTGACCTGGGTGATCCACGCCTACGCCCTCACCTTCGGCGGCCTGCTCCTGCTGGGCGGCAAGATCGCCGACCGTTACGGGCACAAGCGCGTGATGCTGTTCGGGCTCGGCCTGTTCGGCCTCTCCTCACTCCTCGGCGGCCTCGCGCAGGCGCCCGGTCAGTTAGTGGCCGCGCGCGCCGCACAGGGCATCGGCGCCGCGGCACTCGCGCCGGCCGCGCTGGCGCTGCTCTCCTCGACGTTCCCCGGGGGCAAGGAGCGCGTGAAGGCCTTCGGCATCTGGAGCGCGATGAACGCCTCCGGAGGCGCCGTCGGCGTCCTGGTCGGCGGCCTGCTCACCCAGTACGCGGGCTGGCAGTGGGTCATGTACGTGAACCTGCCGATGGCCGCCCTCGCGCTGGCCCTCGCCTGGCACGGCATCGCCCCGGACGCCACGGCCGCGCGCCGCGGCCGGCCGGACGTGCTGGGTGCCGTGCTGGCCACGGCGGGCGCGGCCCTGCTCGTGTTCGGCATCGTCCGCACCGACCAGTACGCGTGGACCTCGCCGACCACCCTGCTCACGCTGGTGGTCTCCGTCGCCCTGCTCGCCGCGTTCATCCAGGTCGAGCGGACCACCAAGCGCGACCCGCTGATCCGCCTCGGCCTGTTCACCAACCGCTCGGTCGCCGGCGCCAACCTCTTCATCCTGCTGTTCGGCGGCGCCATGGCCTCGGCCCTGTACTTCGTCTCCCTCTACCTCCAGCGGGTGCTCGGCGGCAGCCCGGCCCGCGCGGGAGCCGAGTTCCTGCCGTTCATGCTGGGCGTCGTCGTCGGCTCCACCCTCGCCGTCAAGTTCGGCTACAAGTTCGCCCCCCGGAACATGCTGATCACCGGCGGCACGCTGGCCGCGCTCGGCTACGCCTGGTTCGGCCTGATGCGCTCCGACGGCTCGTTCCTGGCCGACGTCCTCGGCCCGTCCGTCCTCGCCAGCATCGGCATCGGCCTGTGCCTCGCGCCGGCCGTCTCCATCGCCACCGGAGGCGTCCAACCGCACGAGGCGGGCGCCGCCTCCGGTGTGCTCAACAGCACGCGCCAGATCGGCGCCTCGCTCGGCCTCGCCGCTCTCGGCACCGTCGCCGCGAACCGCACCGGCAGTGTGCTCACGCCCGCCACGCTCAACGACGGATACGCGCTCGGCATGCTGGTCGGCGCCGGACTCCTCGCCTGCGGCGTCCTCATCGCGCTCTTCGTCCTGCCCCGGCCCGCCCCCGCCACCGATGACGGAGCGCACAAGCCGTGACCTGACGAACCACCGGGCGGCACTCCTCTCCCGGGCCCGTCTATAGACGGCGTCCAGACCTCACCCAGTCGTGATCCCCACAATGACTAGCTAGTTGTCCGAGTCACTAGTCAGGGGGACTGCATGGGAATCGATGTCCTGGTATCCGATGACCTGCATCTGTCCCGCGTCGCGCTGGCCGCACTGCTGGAGCGACGCGAGGAAGTCCGTGTCGTCGGACCCGCGGAAAGCACCTCCGCTGCGCTGCAATTCGCCGAGACGCACCGGCCCGACGTCGCGGTCATCAGCTTCGAGGGCGAGGACAGCGACGCGATCGACGTCGCCGAGAAAATCGCGAACCTGGGCTGCCGGAGCATTCTGCTCTCCACCGCGGTGACGCGTTCCCTCGTTCGTCAGGCATTCGCCGCCGGCATCTCCGGCATCGTGGAACGCAGCGTGTCACCGAGCCAGTTCGTCGAGGCCATCCACCGCGTGCACCAAGGAGAGCGGGTCTTCGACGCGGAGCTGACGGTGGCGGCGCTGAGCAACAGCGACTGCCCGCTCAGCGCGCGTGAGTTCTCGGTGCTCGAACGGGTCGCCCGGGGCGACACGGTCCCCGAGATAGCGGCCCGGATGCACCTCTCGGAGGGAACGGTGCGCAACTACCTCGCATCGATGGTGGCGAAGATGGGTGCGCGCAACCGGATCGACGCGCTGCGCATTGCCCGGGAGTCGCGCTGGATCTGAGGGGGGTCCGCACCGAAACGCCCGCCGCCCCGGTACCTGGCTCGAAGGGTCGCCGCGACGCGTGCGGCGATCTCCCGGGCGGCGTTGGGGCGGGTCGTGGGGTAGCGCCGGTACGGCAGTCCCAGGAAGCGCTTCTCCTC
>NZ_JBEPAK010000123.1:0-21254 GCF_040298565.1 Kitasatospora sp. NPDC001539
GCCGCCCACGCCGGGAGGGGAGGCGTGGGCGGCGGGTCCGTGCGGTGGTGCGGTGCTGCGGCGGGCCTTGAGGACCGGGCCGCGGTGCGGCGGGTGGCGGTGCGGCGTCGTCAGGACGGCAGGCGCAGCGCCAGGCCGGGCTGGATGAGGTCCGGGTCCTCGCCGATCACGGAGCGGTTGAGCGCGTAGAGGGCGGGCCAGCCGCCCGGGAGGCGCAGCGCGGCGGCTAGCCCGTCCAGGGTGTCGCCGTCACGGACGGTCACCCGGCCGTCCTCGGTGGGGACCGGCGCCGGCAGCGGGGCACCGGGCGGCGGCAGGACGGCGTCGCGCCCGTGGTCGCGGGTGGTCTGGTGGCCGCGGTCGGCGCCTCGGCCGGCGTCGTGGCCGTCCCGACCGTGGCCGGACCCGGGGCCGCGGCCGCCGACGGCGCGCGCCCCGCAGACCGGCCAGGGGGACAGGCCGCGGCGGTCGGCCAGGTGCTGGGCGACGGCGATCTGGTCCTCGCGACTGGCCAGGTCGGCGCGCGGCGCGCGGGCCAGGCCGCCGTTCTCGCGCCAGGTGGGCTGGTCGAACTGGAGCCCGCCGTAGTAGCCGTTCCCGGTGTTGACGTGCCAGTCGCCGCTGCTCTCGCAGGCCGCCACGCGGTCCCAGTCGTACGCCGCGCCGTCCGACCTCCCGCCGGGATCGGCCCCGGAGTCGGCGCCCGGCGGAGCGGCGTGGGCCGCGGGGGCGGCGACGGCCACGGCGAGGGCGCAGAGCGCGGTGGGGACGAGGCGGCGGAGGCGGGCGGTGGAAGGCATGGGCGGCTCTCAGGTCCGGGGACAGGGCGTGCGCCGTCCGGAGAAGGCGCTCCTCCACCGACCCACACCGGGCGGGGCACGCCGCCGCCGACACGACCGGGAAGTCACCCGCCCGGCCGCCCGGTACCACCCCGGCGGCCCGCGGCCATCCGGCCGTACGCCCGTTTCCGGGCGTCCCCCTACAGTGGCCGGAACACCGCTCGAAGAAGGGGACGGACGAACGATGGCGATCGATCAGGGCACCGCGCGCGCCGAGTTGGGTGTGATCGGCGGATCCGGGCTGTACGCGCTGCTGGACGAGGTCACCGAGGTGCGGGTCGACACGCCGTACGGACCGCCCAGCGACGCGCTGTTCCTGGGCGACGTGGCCGGGCGGCGGGTCGCCTTCCTGCCCCGGCACGGCCGCGGCCACAAGCTGCCCCCGCACCGGATCGACTACCGGGCCAACCTGTGGGCCCTGCACTCGCTGGGCGTGCGGCAGGTGCTCGGACCGTGCGCCGTGGGCGGCCTGCGGCCGGAGTACGGGCCCGGGACGCTGCTCGTGCCGGACCAGTTCGTGGACCGCACCTCGGGCCGGGTGCAGACCTACTACGACGGGCAGCCGCTGCCCGACGGCACGGTGCCCGAGGTGGTGCACGTGTCGATGGCCGACCCGTACTGCCCGGCCGGCCGGCGGGCCGCCCTGGAGGCCGCGCGGGAGGCGGCCTGGGAGCCGGTGGACGGCGGCACGCTGGTGGTGATCGAGGGCCCGCGCTTCTCCACCCGGGCCGAGTCCCGCTGGTTCACCGCCAACGGCTGGTCGGTGGTCGGCATGACCGGACACCCGGAGGCCGTCCTCGCCCGTGAACTCGGGCTCTGCTACAGCTCCTTGGCGCTGGTCACCGACCACGACGCCGGGGTCGCGAGCGGGGACGGGGTGACCCACGCGGAGGTGCTGGAGGTCTTCGCGGGCAACGTGGACCGGCTGCGCACGGTGCTGTTCAAGGCACTGGAGCGGCTGCCCGCCGAACGGGACTGCGTCTGCTCCCACGCCCTGGACGGCCTCGCCACCGGCCTGCCGGGCGTCCCCGGCAGCTGACGGCGGCCCGCCCGCCGCAGGGGCGCGGCGCGGGCGGCGCGCGTGGCGTTCAGCCACCGTTCGCCGTACCCACGGGCGGACGTGGTGCGGACGTACCGTCCGGCTGGGAACCTCCTGGGCGTTTCCCGGAGCCCAGGAGGCGGCAGTGGCGTCACATCCCTCTCGTAGAACCGTCCTCAGGGCGGGCAGCGCGGTCGGCGCGCTGACCGCCCTGCCCGCGTCCACCCTGCTGTGGACCCAGCCGGCCGTGGCCGGCACCCCCGGCCCGGAGCAGGTCCACCTCCAGTGGGGCAACGACCCCTCCCGGGAGATGACCGTCTCCTGGGCGACGGCCGCGTCGGTCAGCAGGCCCCGGGTGCGGATCGGCACCCCGCGCGGCGGCGTCGGCCGCACCGTCGAGGCCGCCAGCCGCAGCTACGTCGACGGCCTCAACAAGGTCGAGACGTTCACCCACCACGCCCGCCTGGACGGGCTGCGCCCCGACACCACCTACGTCTACGAGGTCCTGCACGACGGCGCCGGACCGGTCCGCGGCACCTTCCGCACGGCGCCCCGCCGCGGCCGCGCCGGCTTCCGCTTCACCAGCTTCGGCGACCTCGGCACCGGCGACGCCGCGTTCAAGAAGTCGTCCGTCCACGGCGCCGCCGCCGTCCGGCAGGTCGAGCAGTTCGCGCCGCTGTTCCACCTGCTCAACGGCGACCTCGCGTACGCCAACAGCAACCCCCAGCTCCAGCCGCAGGCCTGGAACGCGTTCATGAACAACCTGGCGACGTCGGCCGCCAACCGCCCCTGGATGCCGGCACCGGGCAACCACGAGGTGGAGGCCGGCGGCGGGGACCTCGGGTACGCCTCCTACCTGACCCGCTTCGAGCTGCCCGACAACGGCACCCGGGACCACTGCGGCAACTGGTACAGCTTCCAGGTGGGCGCGGTGCTGTTCGTCACCCTGGACGGCAACGAGATCGCCGTCGAGGACGACGCCAGCCTCGACCCGGCCACCGGGCGGTCCATCTACATCAGCGACTACAGCGAGGGCGCCCAACTCCGCTGGCTGGAGCGGGTACTGGCGCGGGCCCGGAGCGGGCGGCAGATCGACTGGATCGTGGTCAACCTGCACCAGTTCGCGATGTCCTCCTCGGCGGCCAGCCACGGCGGCGACATGGGCATCCGGGAGAAGCTGCTGCCGCTGCTCGACCGCTACTCCGTCGACCTCGTGCTGGCCGGCCACGACCACGACTACGAGCGCACCCACCCCGTCCGCGGCACCGAGCCGGGCGGCCTGCTCACCCCGGCCGTCGTCGACGACGACCTGCGCCGGATCGACACCTCCCGGGGCACCGTCCACCTGATCCTGGGCGGCGGCGGAACCGCCGGCTCCGACGACGTCTACCTGCCCGCCGACCCGGACGGCGTGCGCGAGGCCAGCGTCCGCACCCAGCGCCTCACCTTCAAGGCCGACCCGGACGCCAAGGAGAAGGCCCACTGGTCCGCCGTCATCGACCCCGACACCACCCACCCGTACGGCGTCGCCGTCTTCGACGTGGACCCGGGGCTGGTCCCGGGCGGCCGGACGACCATCACGGTCTCCTACTACCACTCGGTGCCGGCCACGGCCGCGAACCCCGTCCCGACGCCGGTGCTGTTCGACCGCTTCACCCTCTACCGCGACCGCAGCGACGGCTGGGGCGACGACGACCAGGGCGAGGACGAGAACTCCCGGGGCGAGCACGCCGCCGTCCGGCGGTAGCCCACTCCCGGACGGGAGCCCGCCGCGCGCTGCACCGGAGGGCGGCCTCCGCGCGGGAAGTCGGCCCGCCCGACTTCCTGCGCGGAACGCGGGGGGACGCGATGCGGTGGGCCGCTCACACCAGGCGGACCGCACCGGGGAGCAGATGCAGCTCGTAGGGCGTGCAGCAGTCCGACATCTCGCTCCCGACGACGGCGCCGCACGGACAGGCCCGGTTGGGCGGGCCGTCGCCGGGGGCGCCGCAGCACCCGGGCGGTCCGCCCGGCGCGGAGTGCCAGGTGAGGCCGGGCGCGTCCGCGGGGTGCAGGACGAAGGTGTTCCGTGGCCCGGCCGAAACGACGACCAGGCCATCGAGGTTGCTGATGCACGGACCACCGGGGTAGGCGGCCGGAAAGCCGTCCTGGTCCTCGGCAGGTACGAACGGCGGCCCGTGCGGCTCCGGGTCGACGGCACAGTGACCGCGGGACATGGTGGGGGGAGCCTGCCGCCGGCCGTCCACGAGTACCCCCTCGAACTGGTGCCGGGCAGGAACGGCCGGAAGGAGCTCGAGGGCGGCCGTGAGGGCCTCACCGCAGGCGGCGCAATGAAAGGTCGTCATCGCCCACCGGTCTACAGCGCCGGCCCTCGGGGCACAACGTGTTTTCGGCCCGGCGCTCGGAGCAGTGCCGGGTCTGCTGCGCAGGAAGTCGGCCGGGTCGACTTCCTGCGCCGAGGGCGGGAGGCCAGGTGGCGGCGTCCAGGCGGGAGAACCACCTGACGACGTGAGCCGAGCCCGGCGTGATCGCCGCGTCGGAGCCGATGCCGGTGCGCCACTACCCTGACCGGCATGGACTGGCTGGATCGGGTCGCCCGGCTGAGGCGATGGACGAGCAACGGTGTCCGCGCGCCGCACAAACCGCTGCTGCTGCTCTACGCGCTGGGCAGCTACCAGCGGAACGCGGACGGGGAGTTGCGCTACACCGCGGTCGAGCAGGAGCTGAAGCGGCTGCTCGCCGAGTACGGGCCGTCGAACCCGACCACGCCCGCGTACCCGTTCCACCACCTGGTCAGCGACGGCGTCTGGGAGGTCCGGACGGATCGCGGGCCGGGCAGCCCGGGGAGCGGGATCGGGGTGCTGCGGTCGAGCGGGGCCACCGGCCGGCTCGCGGCCGAGCTGCGGGCGGCGCTCGGCCGGGACCCGGCGTTGTTGGGCCGGATGGCCCGGGTGCTGCTGGACGCCCACTTCCCGCCGTCCCTGCACGAGGACCTCTGTGAGGCCGTAGGACTGGACCTGGAGGAGGCCGGCACCGGGATCGCGGGACGTACCGCCCGGCGGCAGCGGGACCGGCGGATGCGCGAACTGATACTCACCGCCTACGAGTTCCAGTGCGCGTTCTGCGGGTACGACGGGGCCCTCGGCGCGAGCGTGGTCGGACTGGAGGCCGCGCACGTGCGCTGGTGGTCGCACGACGGGCCGGACGCGGTCGACAACGGGCTGTGCCTGTGCTCGCTCCACCACAAGCTCTTCGACAAGGGCGTCCTGGGGGTGGGGGAGGGGCGTCGGATCCTGGTCTCCCAGCGGTTCGTCGGCCGCAGCGAGGCCAGCCGGCAGCACGTGCTCGCACTGGCCGGACGGCCGGTCATCGGGCCGCAGGCGGGCAATCCGCCGGTTGCGGACCGGCACCGGGAGTGGCACGTGCGGCAGGTGTTCCACGGTGCGGCGCGGGAGCCCCTGGAGCAGGCGGCGGAGGTGGTCTGACGCTCTGCCCGCGGCGAATCCGCTGCGGGCAGAGAAAACGGGTCCGGCGGCCCCGCGGGGGCGAGAGTGGAGGGCAACGGCATCCCCGCCTCGACGAGGAGGAACCAGATGAATCCATTCGACGCGCCCCGCGCGGAGCAGGGTGACACCCCGCCCAGCGCCTTCGACGACCACCTCGCGGCGCAGCTGCTCGCGCAGCGGATCGTGCTGCTGGGCACCCAGGTCGACGACGTGTCGGCGAACCGGGTGTGCGCGCAGCTGATGCTGCTGTCGGCGGAGGACCCGCGCAGCGACATCGGCCTGTACATCAACAGCCCGGGAGGGTCGGTCACCGCCGGGCTCGCGATCTACGACACCATGCGGCTGATCCCGAACGACGTCTCCACGCTGGCGATGGGGTTCGCGGCCAGCATGGGCCAGTTCCTGCTCACCGTGGGGACGCCCGGCAAGCGGTTCGCGCTGCCGAACGCGCGGATCATGATGCACCAGCCCTCGGCGGGCATCGGCGGCACCGCCGCGGACATCGAGATCCAGGCGGAGAACCTCCAGTTCACCAAGAAGGCGATCGAGCGGATCACCGCCGAGCACACCGGTCAGAGCGAGGAGACGATCGCGCGCGACGGCGACCGGGACCGCTGGTTCACGGCGGCGCAGGCCGTGGAGTACGGGCTGGTGGACCGGGTGGTGGAGTCGGTCGCCGACATCCGCCCGGCCTCGTCCCGCCGACGGATGGGGCTCTGACATGGGGTCGTACACGGTTCCGTACGTCATCGAGCGGACAGCGAAGGGCGAGCGGTCCTACGACGTCTTCAGCCGGCTGCTGAACGAGCGGATCATCTTCCTCGGCACCGAGATCGACGACGGGGTCGCCAACGTGGTCATCGCCCAGCTGCTCCACCTGGAGTCGGAGAGCCCCGAGCGGGAGATCTCGATCTACCTCAACTCGCCCGGAGGGTCGTTCACTTCGCTGATGGCGATCTACGACACCATGACCTTCGTGCAGGCGCCGATCTCCACCTTCTGCGTGGGCCAGGCGGCGTCGACGGCGGCGGTGCTGCTGGCGGGCGGCGACCCCGGTCGGCGGTTCGTGCTCCAGCACGCGCGGGTGCTGCTCGGCCAGCCGGCCAGCGGCGGGCGGCGGGGGATGGTCTCCGACCTGAGCCTCGCGGCGAAGGAGATGATCCGAATCCGCTCGCAGGTGGAGGAGGTGCTGTCCCGGCACACCGGGCACGACGTGGCGACGTTGCGTGCGGACATGGACCGGGAGAAGGTGCTCACCGCGGAGGAGGCCGTCGCGTACGGGCTGGCGGACGAGGTGCTGAGCCGGCGGCTCGCGTTCACCTGATCCGCGGAGCGTGTCCGGCGGCCGGGACCACGGGGGTGTACCGGCCGCCGGACGGCTCAATCGCCGGACAGCTCGACCACCGGACGGCTCACGCGGCGAGGCAGAGGCCGTTGGTCCGGGCCGACGGCGCCGTACGGCGGTGGGCCGACCGGCTGCGGGTGTGGCGGACGAGTTCGTCCTGGGCGAGCGAGAGCAGGTCACCGAGGCCGAGTCCGAGGGCCCTGGCGGCGGCCGCGAGCACCTCGGAGGAAGCCTCCTTGCGCCCGCGCTCCAGCTCGGAGAGGTACGGCATGGAGATCCGGGCCTCCTCCGCGACGTCCTTCAACGTGCGCTCCTGGGCGAGTCGTTCGCGTCGCAGGACGTCTCCGACCAGGTCGCGCCAGAGGGGTTCCTTCGGCGCGGGCGGTTGCGGGGTGCCGTTCGTCCCACCGGAACCGGGCGGCGAGGTCTGCGGACGCAGCGGGATGACGCGGGCTTCGTTCGGCGCTTGAGTGCTCACCCCTCCAGCCTAGGCAATCGGGGCGCCGGGGGAAGGGCGCGGGGTTCTGCCCTGGGTGAAGCCGCGCACCCCTGGTGAAGCCGCGCTCCGGGACGGGGGTTGCCGTACCGTCAGCGGCGCCGGCCGACGTACACCGCCGCGCCGCCGGCGGCCACCAGGGCGGCTGCGGCGACCCCGGCGGCGACCAGGAGGCCGTCGTCGGCGCCCGTGGCGGCCAGTGCCGGAGCGGCCGTGGCCGGCGTCGTCGCGGCCGGGAGCTGCGGGTTGGCCCGCGGCGAGGCGGTCGGTGCGCCCGAAGCCGCCGTCGGGGACGGTGCGGCGGTGGGCGTCGCGGCGGTGGGCGTCGCGGTGGTGGGCGTGGTGGTGGAGCTCGGCGTGGGCGTCGGCACCGGGGCGGCGCTGGTCGGGCCGGCGGTCGGAACCGGGGTGCAGGCGGTGCCGCCGTTCCAGGAGGCGATCACCAGACCGGAGAACGGCTCGTCCGGGTAGTGCGGCAGCGGGTGGTCGCTGTCGCTCCCGTCGTACTTCCCGCCGACCGAGTAGAGGGCCAACTCGCCGTAGCACGGCGGCAGGTGGCCGGTGACGTCGAGGGTGTCCCGGTAGTGCTCGCGGGTGAGGGTCGTGGTCGACCAGCCGAGGAAGGTCTGCTGACCGGAGGTGGCCCAGGTCGCGCCCTGCGTCGCGTACGAGCCCAGCGAGACGTGGTAGTCGCAGCCCGCGGTGGGGACTCCGGCCAGCCGGACCTGGACGCTGCCGGACTCGGCGGGCATGGTGGCGTTGTTCGTCCAGTGGGCGCCGCCGTCGACGGAGTACTGGACCGGGGCGCGCCCGCAGCCGGGCTCGGCGTGGGCGGGGGGCGCCGCGAGGGCGGTGACCCCGGCGGTCAGGCCGAGGAGGGCCGTGAGCATCGGAAGGCCTCGGCGGACGTGGCTGTGCATGGGGAGGTGCTCCTGAGGGGTGGTTCGGGTTCTGGTGTGGGTGGAGTGAGTGTGGGTGCGGGTCCGGGGCGGGCCGGGTTCGGAATCCGCGGGGCTCACCCGGCCTGGAGCGCGGGAGCCGGGGCGCCGGCGTCGCCGGGCTGCGCGGTGTGGCCGTCGCCCTCGATGTCGACGTGCGGGAGCAGGCGGTCGAGCCAGCGGGGCAGCCACCAGTTGCCGTCACCGAGCAGGACCATGGTGGCGGGGACGAGCAGGCCGCGGACGACGGTCGCGTCCAGGGCGACGGCGCTCGCCAGGCCGATGCCGAACATCTTGACGACGGGGTCGTCGGAGAGCAGGTAGCTGAGGAAGACCGCGACCATGATCAGGGCCGCCGAGCTGATGATCCGTCCGGTGCTGCTGAGGCCCGCGACCACGGCGCGGCGGTTGTCCCGCTCCCGCAGGTAGCCCTCGCGCACGGCGCTGAGCAGGAAGACCTCGTAGTCCATCGACAGGCCGAACAGCACCGCGAACATCAGCAGGGGCACGTAGCCGGGGATCGGGACGGCGCCGTCCAGGCCGATCAGCCCGGCGCCCAGGCCGTGCTGGAAGACCGCGGTGAGCACGCCGTAGGCGGCGGCGACCGACACCAGGTTCATCACGGCGGCCTTCACGGCGACGACGGGCGAGCGGAAGGCCAGCAGCAGGAGCAGCCCTGCGACGGACAGGACGAAGCCGACGACGAGCGGCATCCGCCGGGCGATCCGCGCATTGAGGTCCGCCTGGGCGGCGGGGGTGCCGCCGACGTGCAGTTGCTGGCCCGTCCCGGCGGTGGCCGGTGGCAGTACGTCCGCGCGCAGGCGGTGTACGAGTGCGGTGGTGGCGGGGTCGGACGGCGAGGTGGTCGGGGTGACCTGCCAGCGGACGGTGCGGCCGTCGGCGGCGAGCGCGGGCGGGCTGACGGAGGCGACGCCCTCGGCTCCGCGCAGTGCGGAGGTCACGGCCGCCAGGCGCGGGTCGACGGTCCCCTCGGTCGTCCGGGCGGTGCTTCCCGCGGTGGTCCCCGCGGTGCTTCCCGCCGTCGTCCCGGCGGGGGAGGGCAGGACGTCGACGACCTGGAGCACGCCGTTGGAACCCGGGCCGAAGGCCGCGGCCATCCGGTCGTAGGAGATGCGGCTCATGCTGCCGGACGCCTTGCTGCCGGCGTCCAGCTGGCCGAGGTGGAGGTGGGCCGCGGGGGCGGCGAGGACGCTGAGCAGGGCCAGGCCGGCCAGCAGCAGGGGCCAGGGCCTGGCCGCGACCAGGGCGGCGATCCTCCCCCAGCCGCGTGGGCGTCCGGCCGGCGCGGAAGCCGTGGCAGCCCTGGGCGTCAGCCGCCCGCCCAGCAGCACCAGGGTGGCGGGCAGGAGCGTGAGGTTCACCCCCAGGGCCGTCACCACGGCGATGGCGGGGGCGAGGGCCAGCGCGTACAGCAGGGGGAGTCCGCCCAGGGCCAGTCCGGCGAGCGCCGCGACGACGGCACTGCCGGCGAAGGCGACGGACTTGCCGGAGCCGGCGGTGGTGCGCACGGCCGCCTCCTCGATCCCGACCCCGGCGGCGCGGAGCTCCCGGAAGCGGGTGAGGCCGAAGAGGGTGTAGTCGATGCCGACGCCGAGCCCGATCATGGCGGCGATGGTCTCGCCGGCCTCGGGCACGTCCATCAGGTGGCCGACGAGGCCGAGGACGGGCAGGGCGATGCCGAGGCCGATCACGCCGGCGAGCAGCGGCAGTCCGGCGGCGAGGAGGCCGCCGAGGGAGAGGGTGAGGATCACCAGGGCGGTGCCGAGGCCGATGGCCTCGCTGCGGCCGGTGCTGCCCCGGTCGACCGCGGCGGCCAGGGAGCCGCCCGGGGTCACCTCGATGCCGGCGGCGGTGGCCGGAGCAGCTGCGGCGAGCACGGCGTGCGTCGTCGCGGGCGTCACGTCCCGCCCGGGGACGTCGAGTTCGACGGAGAGGTAGGCGGTGTGGCCGTCGCTGCTCATGGCCGCGGTGCCGGCCGGGTCGTAGGGCGTGGTGACGGCGACCACGTGCGGCACCGCCGCGATGGCCGTTGCCGCGCTGCGGACCGCGGCGGTGGTGTCGGAGGCGGTCAGCGGGGCCGCGCCGGCCGGGGTGTGCAGCAGGACGGGCTGCTTGCCGGAGGCGGAGGCCGGAAACGCGCGGTCGGCGATGTCCCGAGCGGCCTGGCTGTCGCTGCCGGGGATGGAGACGGCCTCGCTGGTGACGCGCCCGAACGTCGCCACGGCGCCGAGCGCGACGGCCGTCAGCAGCAGCCAGGCGGCGATGACCCGCCTGGGCCTGCGGGCGCACCAGCGCCCCACGGAGGTGAACATCGGCGGTGGACAGTCCTTCCTCGCGCGGCGGACGGCCTGCGGCCCCGCCAAAACTAGTTGCACTCACCGTGCAAGGCGTACACTTGCACTCGCGGTGCAAGAATGTCAACGAGAGGGCGGAGGAGCCCACGTGAAGCGGACCGAAGCCGCCGTGCCCGTCACCGACGGGCGGACGGAACGCGGGCGGCAGACCCGCGAGAAGATCGCCGACGCGATGCTGTCGCTGATCGACCAGAACCAGGCGCACTTCCCCGCCGACAAGGTGGCCGAGCGGGCGGGCGTGTCGCGCCGGCTGGTCTTCCACCACTTCGCGGACATGGCGCAGCTGGCGGAAGTCGCCGTCAACCGGCGTCTGGAACAGCTCGCGACCCAGATCGGACCGCTCCCCACCGAGGGGCCGCGCGAGCTGCGGGTGGCCGCCCTCACCGCACAGCGGGCACGCATCCTGGAGGGCGTCACGCCGGCGAGGCTGGCCGTCATGCGGCTGGAGAACCCCTCCCCGCGGATCCAGGAGGCCGTCCAGCAGATGCTGGACTTCGCCCGCCTGCGGCTCACCCAGGTCTTCGCCGCGGAGCTGGACGTCCTGCCCGAGTCCGCGCGCACGGACCTGCTCCACGGGCTGGACGCGGTGACCACGTGGAGCGCCTGGTACCACTGGCGCAGCAGCGGGCTGAGCACCGATCAGGCCCGCCGCACCATGGCCGCCACCGTGCACGCACTCCTGGCGGGAGCGGGCGCCGGCGAGGAGGGCCGGGGACAGGACTGAGTGCCGTCCGTCGGGCCGCCGGGCGCATCGAGACCGGTACCGCCGGCGTCACCGGCTGACCCTGCCCGCTCCCCCCTGGGCCGACGGGCCGGGGGCGGGCTGGGGCAGGCGCCCGCCGACGGTACGGCTTCGCGACGCCGCTCCAGCCGCGGGCGGGATCAGCCGGACGGTGACCCGCAGCCGGCTTCAGCGGTCAGGCGGCCGCGGCGAGCCGGGCGGCCGCGCGGGCCTGGTCGTAGCGGTGGAGGACCAGCCGTGCCACGGCCGGGTGGGCGCCGAGCGGGGCGCCGCTCCAGCGGGCCGGGGTGGTGGCGGCGCGGCGGGCGAAGAAGCCGGGGGAGAGGAGGTACGTGGCCAGCGCGACGGCGGGGTGGCCGGCGGCCTGGAGGGCGACCACCGCCTGGTGGGGGGTGGGTTCGGCGGCCGAGAGGTGGGCGGGGGCGACGGGGCGGCCGAGGCGAGTGGCCAGGAGCTCGGCCATCCTGGCGGTGTCGGCGAGGGCGCTGGGGTCGGAGGAGCCGGCGCCGGCCAGGACCACGGGCGCGTCAGCGGGGGCGCCGGCCTCGGCGAGGCGGTCGGCGAGCGCCTCGGCGAGCAGGGGGTGGGGGCCGAGCGCCGGGGCGAGGTGGGTGGGCGGGAGGTCGGCGGTGGCGAGCGCGGCGGGCAGGTCGACGCGGACGTGGTAGCCGGTGCCGAGGAGGAGGGGGACCAGGATCGGCCGTGCGCCGGACAGGTGGGCGAGCGCCTCGGCGAGCGACGGCTGGGCAAGGTCCAGGAAGCCGCAGCGGACGGTCAGTTCCGGCCGGAGCGAGCGAACCAGGCGCAGCAGCGCGCGGGTTGCGGTGCGGGCCGCCGGGTCGCGGCTGCCGTGGGCGACGGCGAGCAGCACCGGTGCCATCAGCCCGCCGCCAGCCGGTAGCCGCGCTTGGGGACGGTGCGGATCAGCGCGGCGTGCGGCCCGAGCGCCGCCCGCAGCCGCCCGACCGCGGCCTCCACCGCGTGCTCGTCGGCGGTCGCGTCGGGCCAGGCCGCGCGCAGCAGGTCGGCGCGGCTGAGCACCCGGCCGGGCCGTTCGGCGAGGGCCCGGAGCACGGCGGCGCCGCGTGGGCTGAGCAGGTGGCTCTCGCCGTCGACCAGCGCGGCGTTCCCCTGGAGCGTCAACAGGCCGCCGGGCAGCGCGATCTCGCGGCGGCCGCGTCCGGGCAGGGCCTCCGCGAGCAGCCGCACGAGCGCGCCGAGCCGGCCGCGTTCCGGATGGACGGCGGACAGGCCGAGGTCGGTGAGCGGCCGGGCGCACAGCGTTCCGACGCAGACCGGCAGGACGTCCGCGCGCAGGGCGTCGAGCAGCGCCCCGTACAGCCCCTCGGCCTCCGCCGCGGCGAGCAGCGCGGTGATCGCCGGGGCGCTGGTGAAGGTGAGGGCGTGCACCTGGCGGCGGACGGTCTGGTCGAGGAGCCGGCGCACCGCGCCCGGGTCCTCCGGGGGCGCCCAGCGGTAGACCGGTACGGAGATCACCTCGGCGCCGCGTTCGCGCAGTGCGGCGGCGAAGGCGTCCAGGCGGACCCCGTGCTCCTGCACGGCGATCCGGCGCCCGGCCAGTGGACGGGCGAGCAGCCAGGTGAGCAGTTCGTCGGTGGCCTCGGTGCCGGGGGAGTAGCCCTCGTCCAGGCCGCTGGCCCGGACGGCGCCGGTGGCCTTGGGGCCGCGGCTGAGCACCACGGAGCCCCGGCAGGCCTCGGCGAGCGCGGCACCCCGGCCCCAGCCCTCGGCCGCGCTCATCCAGCCGCGCCAGCCGACCCCGGTGGTGGCCACCACGTAGTCGAGCGGTGCGGCCAGGCAGCGGTCGGTGGCCTCGCGCAGGGCGAGGTCGTCGGCGAGCGGCAGGATGCGCAGCACCGGGGCCTCGACCACCTGCGCGCCGCGCCGGGTGAGCAGGGCGGTGAGCTCCTCGCGGCGGCGCGCGGCGGTGACCCCGACGGTGAAGCCGGTGAGGGGGCCCGGCTGGGGGAGGGTTGCCATGCCGGTCAGCCTGCGGTGCGCGTGTTACGGGGGCATTGCCCGGCCGTCACCCGCCGGTAAGCGAAGGTGCCGCCGCGGTTACGCCGGATGTCCGGCCGCGCACCCCGGTGGTCGGCGGCCGTGAGCGAGGTGTACCGCGGCCGCAACACGGGTGACCCGGTCGCGAAACAGCGGGCGGTGACCGTTCTCGGCATGACGCCGACCAGCCCCGCGGCCACCACGGCCGCCACCGACACCCACTGCCCGTACTGCTCGTTGCAGTGCGGCATGCGGCTGTCCACGGGCGCCGCACCGGGCACCGCACCGGGCGCCGTACCGCCGGTCGAGGTGCTGGAGCGCCCGGACTTCCCGGTGAACCGGGGCGCGCTGTGCGGCAAGGGCCGCTCGGCGACCGCGCTGCTGGACCGGGCCGCCCGGCTGACCGGCCCGCTGCTGCGCGACCGGCCCGGCGCACCGCTGCGCTCCGCGAGCTGGCCGGAGGCGCTGGACCGGGTGGCCGCGGGGCTGGCCGGGACGCGGGCCGAGCACGGCCCGGACGCGGTGGGCGTGTTCGGCGGCGGTGGCCTGACCAACGAGAAGGCGTACCTGCTGGGCAAGTTCGCCCGGGTGGTGCTGGGCACCGCCAACATCGACTACAACGGCCGGTTCTGCATGTCCTCGGCGGCGGCCGCGCACCGCAGGGCGTTCGGCCTGGACCGCGGGCTGCCTTTCCCGCTCGAGGACATCCCGCGCACCGGCTGCCTGATCCTGGTCGGCGGCAACCCGGCCGAGACGATGCCGCCCGCCGTCCGCTACCTCCGCGAACTGCGGGAGAACGGCGGCACCCTGATCGTCGTCGACCCGCGCCGCACCCGCACCGCCGAGCTGGCCGACCTGCACCTGCGGGTCCGCCCCGGCGGTGACCTCGCGCTCGCCCTCGGCCTGCTCCACCTGGTGATCGCGGACGGCCTGGTGGACCGCGCGTTCGTCGACCGGCGCACCACCGGCTTCGAACGGGCCCGGGAGTCGGCGATGGCCCACTGGCCCGACCGGGTGGAGCGGATCACCGGCGTGCCCGCCCACCGGCTCCGCGAGGCGGCCCGGCTGTTCGGCGAGGCCCGCACCGGCATGGTGCTCACCGCCCGCGGGCCCGAGCAGCAGAGCAAGGGCACCGACACCGTCGGCGCGTGGATCAATCTGTGCCTGGCCACCGGCAACGCCGGCCGCCCGTACAGCGGTTACGGCTGCCTGACCGGCCAGGGCAACGGCCAGGGCGGGCGCGAGCACGGCCAGAAGGCCGACCAGCTGCCCGGCTACCGCTCGATCGAGGACCCGGCGGCCCGGGCGCACGTCGCCGCCGTCTGGGGGGTCGACCCAGCCGGGCTGCCCGGCCCCGGCCGGTCCGCGTACGAGCTGCTGGACGGCCTCGGCCGGCCGGGCGGCGTCCGGGCGCTGCTGCTGGCCGGCTCCAACCCGGCGGTGTCCGCGCCGAACGCCGGGCACGTCACCGAGCGGCTGCGCGCACTGGACCTGCTGGTCGTCGCCGACGTGGTGCTCTCCGAGACGGCCCGGCTCGCCGACGTCGTCCTGCCGGTCACCCAGTGGGCCGAGGAGGACGGCACCACCACCAACCTGGAGGGCCGGGTGATCCTGCGCCGCCGCGCCCTCGACCCGCCCGAGGGGGTGCGCAGCGAGCTGTGGCTGCTGCGCGAACTCGCCGCCCGGCTGGGCGTCCCGGAAGGCTTCCCGGTGGAGCCCGAGCAGGCCTTCGACGAGCTGCGGCGCGCCTCGGCCGGCGGCGACGCCGACTACGCGGGCATCAGCTACCGGCGGATCGCCGCCGAGGACGGGGTGTTCTGGCCGTGCCCGGCGCCGGACCACCCGGGCACCCCCCGGCTGTTCCTGGACCGCTTCGCCACCCCGGACGGCCGGGCCCGGTTCGCGGACGTCACCCACCGCCCGGCCGGCGAGGAGCCGTGCGCGCAGTACCCGCTGTACCTGACCACCGGCCGGGTGCTCGCCCAGTACCAGAGCGGCGCGCAGACCCGCCGGGTCGCGGAGCTCAACGCCGCCGCCCCCGGCCCGTTCGTGGAGCTGCACCCGCGGCTGGCCGAACGCCTGGGCATCGCGGACGGCGAGCCCGTCGCGGTCACCAGCCGGCGCGGCCGGGCCGTCGCCCCGGCGCGGATCACCGACGCCATCCGGCCGGACACCGTCTTCATGCCCTTCCACTGGGCCGGCGCCGGCCGGGCCAACAGCCTCACCAACCCGGCGCTCGACCCGGTCTCCCGGATGCCGGAGTTCAAGCTCTGCGCGGTGCGGGTCGACCGCGCGACCACGGAGGCCGCCGGATGAGCCCGAGGATCGCCGTGGTCGGCGGCGGCATGGCGGCCGCCCGCTTCGCCGAGCGCTACGGCGCGCTCGGCGGCCCCGGCACCGTCACCGTGTACGGCGCCGAGCCGCGCGCCCCGTACAACCGGGTGCTGCTCGCCGACGTGCTGACCGGGCGCTACGACGCCGAGTCGATCGCGCTGCCGCTCGGCGGGGCGCTGGCCCGGCCGGGCTGCGAGGTGGTGGAGATCGACACCGCCCGCCGCACGCTGCGGCTGGCCGAGGGCACCGTGGAGCCCTGGGACGAACTGGTGCTGGCCACCGGCGCCAACCCGGTGCTGCCGCCGGTGCGCGGGCTGCGCCGCGCCGACGGGTACGGCCTGGCCGGGGGAGTCCACACCCTGCGCACCCTGGAGGACTGCGCCCGGCTGGTCGAGGACGCCGTCGGCGCGAAGCGGGCCGTGGTGATCGGCGGCGGGGTGCTCGGGGTGAGCGCCGCCCGGGCGCTGGCCGCGCTCGGCGTGCGCACCGAGATCGTCCACCAGGCACCGCACCTGGTCGAGCGCCAACTCGACCCGGAGGGGGCCGCGGTGCTGCGCGAACGGCTGCGGGGGCTCGGCGTGGAGTCCTACACCGGCAACCGCGCCCGGGCCGTGCACGGCGGCACGGCAATCCCCCCGGACGGAGGCTGGGAGAGGGTCGGCGCGGTGGAACTGGCGAGCGGATACCGGCTGGACTGCGACCTCGTCGTCCTCGCCTGCGGCACCCGCCCGCGCACCGCGCTCGCCCACCGCGCCGGACTGCCGGTCGGCACCGGCATCCTGGTGGACGACCAGCTCGCCGCGGCTCCGCACGTGTCCGCGATCGGCGACTGCGCCGAACACCGCGGCACCGTCCACGGCCTGGCCGGCCCCGCCTGGGAGCAGGCCGACGTGCTGGCCCGCCGGCTCTCCGGCGCCGAGCCCGACGCCCGCTACCCCGGCACCGGCCCGCGCGCCCGGCTCAGCACCGGCGGCCTGGAGTACGCCGCCTTCGGCACCGTGGACGAGACCCTCGCGCCGGACCTGGACGTGCTGCGGCTCACCGACGCCACCCGCGGCAGCTACAAGAAGCTCGTCCTGCGCGGCGACCGGCTGGTCGGCGCGATCCTGCTCGGCGACCTGGCCACCGTGGACGCGCTGGCCGGCGCCTTCGCCGACGGCGGCGCGCTCGCCGGCCACCCCCTGCACCTGCTCACCGGAGGACCTGCCATGACTGGAGAAGCGCGATGACCCTCGACGACCGCACCGCCCGGGGCCCCGGCACCCTCCGGGACCTCGTCCTGGTCGGCCACGGCATGGTCGGCCAGCGCTTCCTGGAGGCCTGGACCGAGCAGCCGGCCGCGCCCGGCTGGCGGGTCACCGTGCTCGCCGAGGAGACCCGGCCCGCCTACGACCGGGTCCACCTCAGCTCGCTCTTCGCCGGCAGCACCCCGGAGGACCTCGAGCTCTGCCCGCCCGGCTTCCTCGCCGAACACGGCATCGACCTGCGCCTGGGCGACCCGGCCACCGCGATCGACCGGGCCGGGCGGACCGTCACCACCCGGTCCGGCGCCGAAGTCCGCTACGACGTCCTGGTCCTGGCCACCGGCTCGGTGCCCTTCGTGCCCCCCGTACCCGGCACGGACGCACCCGGCTGCCACGTCTACCGCACCGTCGAGGACGTCGACGCCATCCGCGCCGGGGCCGCCGGCACCACCACCGGCGTGGTGGTCGGCGGCGGACTGCTCGGCCTGGAGGCGGCCGGCGCCCTGCGGGCCGGTGGCCTGGCCACCCACGTGGTGGAGTTCGCGCCCCGGCTGATGGCCGTGCAGGTGGACGAGGGCGGCGGCGCCGCGCTGCGCCGCCGGATCGAGGAGCTGGGCGTCACGGTCCACACCGGCGTCGGCGCCGGCGGCGTGCTCACCGGGCCGGACGGCCGGGTGCGCGCACTGGCCCTCTCCGACGGCCGGGAGCTGGCCGCCGACCTGGTGGTCTTCTCCGCCGGGGTACGGGCCCGCGACCAACTGGCCAGGGACTGCGGGCTTCCGGTCGGCCCGCGCGGCGGCGTCGTGGTCGACGCGCACTGCCGCACCGAGGACCCGGCGGTCCTCGCCATCGGCGAGTGCGCCGAGGCCGCCGACGGCCGGGTCTACGGTCTGGTCGCCCCCGGCTACCAGATGGCCGAGACGGCGGCCCGCACGGTGGCCGCGCTGGACGGCGACGGCACCGGACCGGCCGGCGAGGGCTTCACCGGCGCCGACACCTCCACCAAGCTCAAGCTGCTCGGCGTCGACGTCGCCAGCTTCGGCGATCCGCACGGCAGCGCCGAGGGCGCGCTCGACGTGCTGTACAGCGACAGCCGCAGCGGTGTCCACCGCAAACTGGTGATCGGCGCCGACGGCGCGCTGCTCGGCGGCGTCCTGGTCGGCGACACCGAGGGCTACGGCGCGCTGCGGGCGCTCGCCGTGGCCGGCAAGCCGCTCACCGTCGCCCCCGAACAGCTGGTGCTGCCCGCCGGGTTCGCCTCCGCCGGACCGCTCGCACTGCCCGACGACGCGGTGCTCTGCTCCTGCCACAACGTCACCCAGGGAGCCGTCCGGGCCGCCGTCCGCGAGCAGGGCGCCGACAGCGTCGCCGCCGTCAAGAAGTGCACCCGCGCCGGCACCGGCTGCGGCAGCTGCCTCAAGCAGTTGGGCACCGTCGTCACCGAGGAGCTGGCGGCCGCCGGGGTCTCCACCGGCACGGGTCTGTGCGAGCACTTCGCCCACACCCGCGCCGGGCTGTACGAGATCGTCCGGGTGACCGGGCTGACGACCTTCTCCGAGCTGCTCGCGCGGCACGGCAGCGGCGAGGGCTGCGAGATCTGCAAGCCGACCGTCGCCTCGATCCTGGCCAGCCTCGGCAACGGCCACATCCTGGACGGCGAACAGGCCGCCCTCCAGGACTCCAACGACCACTTCCTCGCCAACCTCCAGCGCAACGGCTCCTACTCGGTCGTCCCCCGGGTGCCCGGCGGCGAGATCACCCCCGACGGCCTGATCGCGATCGGCGAGATCGCCCGCGACCACGGCCTCTACACCAAGATCACCGGTGGCCAGCGGATCGACCTGTTCGGCGCGACCGTCGACCAGCTCCCGGTCATCTGGCGCAAGCTGGTCGACGCCGGCTTCGAGTCCGGGCACGCCTACGGCAAGTCGCTGCGCACCGTGAAGTCCTGCGTCGGTGAGACCTGGTGCCGCTACGGCGTCCAGGACTCCACCGCCCTCGCCATCGAACTGGAGCTGCGCTACCGGGGGCTGCGCTCCCCGCACAAGCTCAAGGCCGCCGTCTCCGGCTGCGCCCGCGAGTGCGCGGAGGCCCGCGGCAAGGACTTCGGCGTCATCGCCACCTCGGCCGGCTGGAACCTCTACGTCGGCGGCAACGGCGGCATGACGCCCCGGCACGCCGACCTGCTCGCCGCCGACCTCGACCGCGACACCCTCATCCGCACCATCGACCGCTTCCTGATGTTCTACATCCGCACCGCCGACCGGCTGGAGCGCACCTCGGTCTGGCTGGAGCGGCTGGACGGCGGCCTCGACCACCTGCGCGCGGTGGTGCTCGACGACAGCCTCGGCATCGCCGCCGAGCTGGACGAACTGATAGCGCGTCATGTCGCCGGCTACCGGGACGAATGGGCCGAGACGCTGGCCGACCCCGAGCGGCTGCGGCGCTTCTCCTCCTTCGTCAACGCCCCCGGGACCCCGGACCCCGCCGTGACCTTCGTCCCCGAACGCGGCCAGATCCGCCCCGCCCGCCCCGGCGAGGCCGGCCGCCCCCGCAACGCCCCGGTGCTCGTCGCCGGGGCCCGACTGGAGGTGCTCACCCCGTGACCGTGCAGATCCACGACGGCACCCGCTGGCGGACCGTCTGCTCCCTCGCCGACCTCCAACCCGGCCGCGGCGTCGCCGTACTGCTGCCCGACGCCGGACAGGTCGCCCTCTTCCGCGACCGCGCCGGGGAGCTGTACGCCGTCGACAACCTCGACCCGTTCAGCGGCGCCCCCGTCCTCTCCCGCGGCCTGATCGGCAGCCGCGGCGAGCGGCCCACCCTCATCTCGCCGATGTACAAGCAGGTGTACGACCTCACCGACGGACGCTGCCTGGACGAGGACACCACGCCCGACGGCGCCCCCGCCGTACTGCGGCGCTGGCCGGTGCGGGCCCTCGACGGGGAGGTGGCGGCATGAGCGTCGCCGTCGAGGCCAGACCGCCCCTCCCGCCGGGCGGCTGGGACCCGGAGGACGAGGAGTTCTGGGCCCGCGCCGGCGCCCGGATCGCCCGGCGCAACCTGGTCTTCTCCGTCCTCTCCGAGCACATCGGCTTCTCGGTGTGGAGCCTCTGGTCGGTGCTGGTGCTCTTCCTCGGCCCCGCCTACCACGTCGACACCGCGGGGAAGTTCACCCTCACCGCCGTGCCGACCGCGCTCGGCGCGCTGCTGCGGCTGCCGTACACCTTCGCCGTGGCCCGCTTCGGCGGCCGCACCTGGACGGTGATCAGCGCGCTGCTGCTGCTGGTGCCCACCGCGCTGGCGGCCGTGGTGCTGGAGCCCGGGGTCTCCTACGGGACGCTGCTCGCGGTGGCGTGCGCGGCCGGGGTCGGCGGCGGCAACTTCGCCTCCTCGATGGCCAACATCAACGCCTTCTACCCGCACCGGCTCAAGGGCTGGGCGCTCGGCGTCAACGCGGGCGGCGGCAACCTCGGCGTGCCGGCCGTCCAACTGCTCGGGCTGCTGGTGCTGGCCACCGCCGGCGCCGCCCACCCCCGGCTGCTCCCGCTGCTCTACCTGCCGCTGATCGTGCTGGCGGCGGCCGGGGCCTGGTGGCGGATGGACGACCTGCCGGCCTCCCGAGCCGGTTCGGGGCAGGGCCGGGCGATGCGGGAGGTGGCGCGGGACCCTTACGGCTGGGCGGTCTCCACCCTCTACATCGGGACGTTCGGCTCCTTCATCGGCTTCGGCTTCGCGTTCGGCCAGGTGCTGCAGGTGCAGTTCCACGCGCGCTTCGACACCCCGGTCAAGGCCGCCGCGCTCACCTTCCTCGGGCCGCTGCTCGGCTCGCTGCTGCGGCCGGTCGGCGGGCGGCTCGCCGACCGGTACGGCGGCGCGCGGGTGACGCTGGCGACCTTCGCGGCGATGGGGGCCGGGACGGCGGTGGTGCTGGCGGCCTCCCGGGCGGGCTCGCTGCCGCTGTTCCTGGCCGGGTTCATCGCGCTGTTCGTCCTCAGCGGCCTCGGCAACGGCTCGACGTACAAGCTGATTCCGGCCCACTACCAGGCGCTCGCCCGGCGGGCCGTGGCGGCCGGAGCCGACCCGGCGGCCGCCGAGGCCGAGTCCCGGCGGCGGGCCGGGGCGCTGATCGGGCTCGCCGGGGCGGTCGGCGCCTTCGGCGGGGTGCTGGTGAACCTGGCGTTCCGGCAGGCCTTCCAGGCCAGCCACAACGGTGACGCCGCGTACCTGGGGTTCCTCGTGGCGTACCTGGTCTGCTCGGCGCTGACCTGGGCGGTGTGGCTCCGGCGGCGGTGAGCGGCTCCGGGTGTCGCGTCACCGTCGGCGCCGGGGCGTGGTGTGGGGCCGGCCGCTGGGCCTGGTGTTCATCGACGGCGG
>NZ_JBEPAK010000124.1:0-21187 GCF_040298565.1 Kitasatospora sp. NPDC001539
ACCCCACACCGCGGTTGGGGCGACTGTTGTACAGCGGTGGGATCCACCTATATGTTCACACTACCCCCCACCCCGCCCCCGCCGTCGGGGCGCCCCCCCCCGCCCCCCCGCCGGGGGCCGGTGAGCGACGCCGCTCGATGCTTACTGCTTCTCGTTGAGCCGCTTGGCGATCTCGTCGTCGTACTTCTTGGCGGTGGCCGCGTAGTCGCCGCCCTGGAGGGCCGCGGTCAGGAAGTCCTTGATCGGGTTCGGCTTGTTCTCGACGCTGGCCCAGTTCGGGGTGTTCGGGGTGATCCCGCCGACCGCGGTGGCCGCCTGGGCGGCCTTCGCGAACTCACCGGTGAGCTGGCTGTTCAGCGCCGGCTTGTTCGGGATGTTCCCGGCGGCGGCGACCAGGCCCTCGTTCTTGTCGTTGAGGGCGATCTTCAGGAAGTCCTTCGCCATGTCGGTGTTCTTGCTCTGCGAGGCGATCGCGAGGTTCGAGCCACCGATGAAGACGCCGGACGGCTTGTCGGCGGTCTTGCCCGGCAGCGGGAAGAAGCCGATCTTGTCCTTGGCCATGGTCTTCTCGTCCGGCAGCTCCCAGCCGAGCGCGATCATGGTGCCGACGTCGCCCTTGCCGAAGACGTCCTTCTGCTGCGGGGTGGCCTCGTCCTTGTCCTTCGGACCGGTGACCGAGTAGCCCTGCAGCTTCTTGTAGGTCTCGAAGGCCTTCTGCGCCTCGGGCGAGGACAGGCCGCCGACCCACTTGTCGCCGTCCTTCTTGGCGATCTTGCCGCCCTCACCGGTGAGCAGACCGAAGTAGGTGTACCACTCCTGGCCCGGCAGGTAGATCGGGTCGGTGACGCCCGCGGTGGCCTTCAGCTTGTCCAGGTCGGCGTAGAACTCGTCCAGGGTCTTCGGGGCGCCCGTCAGGCCGGCCTTGGCCCAGAGGTCCTTGTTGTAGGCGACCACCCGGTTGGAGACCCACCACGGGGCGGCGTACTGCTTGCCGTCCAGCACCGCGGCCTCGTTCTGGTTGGCGGCCCAGGCGTCGCCGCCCAGGGCGGCCTTGTCCTTGGTGATGTCCAGCAGACCGCCCGAGGCGGCGTAACCGGCGGTCTGGGTGTTGCCCAGCTCCAGGACGTCGACCGAACCCTCGGACAGCGCGGCGGTGATCTTCGGGCCGATGTCGGTCCACTCCTGGGTCTGGAAGTCGACCTTCGAACCCGGGTAGGTGGTCTCGAACTCGGTCTTGACCGCGTCGGTCCAGCCCTTGGGGGCCGAGCCGGTCATGGTCCACACCTTGAGCGTCTTGCCCTTGTACTTGTCGGCGGCCGAGGCGGAGGACGACTTGGAGTCACCGTCCTTCTTGCCGTCCGAGCTGCAAGCCGCCAGACCGACGACCATTGCTGCGACGCCGACCGCCGCGATGAGCTGACGCTTCACGCCATCCTCCTGAGGGATGCCTGGGTTGCCCCCGTCGGGTGGCAGCGGCAGACCCACGCGAAGCGGGAGGAAAGGTGCCGCGGACCCCTTCGAACGGGTGGGGGGATTCATCGTTACCGGCCTAGTGGTGTAGACCAGATGCCTGGAGCTTGGCCTAGACCAATGGGCCTGTCAACGGCTGTTCGACCGATCCCGACCACCCGTTATCAAGCCGACACCGCACATCGTTCATCGCGTGATGAGGTATTCGTTCCGTAGCCATACATGCAACGATGTGACCCGTTAACGATGTGGCGGGGCTGTAAAGGGCTCCGCGAGAAGCGGGAGAACAGGTCCGATGAGCAGCGACGGGGGAACCACCGCCCAGGTCGACGACCCCGAGGTCAACGACCTCCCGACGCCCGGCGCCGACCCGACCGCGCGCGTCCCCAAGTACTACGGCCTCAAGCGCCACCTCCTCCAGCTGACCGAGACCCAGCCCGCCGGCACCCCGGTCCCGCCCGAGCGCGCCCTGGCCGCCCAGTTCGACACCTCGCGCACCACCGTCCGCCAGGCCCTGCAGGAACTGGTCGTCGAGGGCCGGCTGGAGCGCATCCAGGGCAAGGGCACCTTCGTGGCCAAGCCCAAGGTCGCCCAGGCCCTGCAACTCACCTCCTACACCGAGGACATGCGCGCCCAGGGCCTGGAGCCCACCTCCCGGCTGATCGAGATCGGCTACATCACCGCCGACGACCGGCTCGCCCCGCTGCTCGACATCAAGCCCGGCGGCCGGGTGCTGCGGATCGAGCGGCTGCGGCTGGCCAACGGCGACCCGATGGCCATCGAGGTCGCCCACCTGTCCGCCAAGCGCTTCCCCGCCCTGCGGCGCAACCTCGCCAAGCACAACTCGCTGTACGCGGCGCTGCGCGAGGTCTACGGGGTCACCGTGGCCGAGGCGGAGGAGACCATCGAGACCACCCTGGCCAACCCGCGCGAGGCCGGACTGCTCGGCTCCGACCTCGGCCTGCCGATGCTCCAGCTCTCCCGGCACTCCTTCGACGCCGAGGGCGAGCCGGTCGAGTGGGTGCGCTCGATCTACCGCGGCGACCGCTACAAGTTCATCACCCGGCTGAAGCGGCCGGAGTAGGCGACTCCTCCCCCTCACGCCCTTCCACACCTCGGGCACCGGCGCGCGCGCCCTGCGCGCCGGTGCCCGTTCGTGTCCGGATGCCGGGAAGTTGCGCCAATCCCGGTGACATGGATCACTCCATGCTCTAGATTGCGCAGCCGTACTGACTGCCGATCACCGATGGTGCTGCTCGGCGGGCTCACGGGGGTGCGCGACGGCTCCCGGGGCTGCGGCGCCGACGGGGAACCCTCCGGAGCGGAGCCGAAGATGCCGTCTGACCAAGCCCCCACCGAACCTGTCATGCCTAAGCCAGCGGGGCGGCCCGTCCCCGCGGTGACCCCGGAACGGGTGCTGGCCGGGCTCGCCCTGCTCGTGCCGATCGTGGCGATGCTCTGGGTGTCCTCGTACGACAAGAACGACCCGGCGGTGGCCGGAATGCCGTTCTTCTACTGGTACCAGCTGCTCTGGGTGCCGGTCTCGGCGGTGTTCACCGTCGCCGCGTACCTGCTGATCAACCGGGACGAGAAGGCCCGCGCCGCGGCCCGCCGGGGCGGTGCGCGATGAAGGACGTCAACGTGCCGGCCCTCGTGGTCTTCGTGCTGTTCTTCCTCCTGGTCACCGCGATGGGCTTCCTCGCCTCCCGCTGGCGCCGCGCGGACGACGCGGCCCACCTGGACGAGTGGGGCCTGGGCGGACGCAGCTTCGGCACCTGGGTGACGTGGTTCCTGCTCGGCGGCGACCTCTACACCGCGTACACCTTCGTGGCCGTCCCGGCCGCGGTGTACGCGAGCGGCGCGGCGGGCTTCTTCGCGGTGCCGTACACGATCATCGCCTACCCGCTGGTCTTCCTCTTCCTCCCCCGGCTCTGGTCGGTCTCCCGGGTGCACGGCTACGTGACGCCGGCCGACTTCGTCCGCGGCCGGTACGGCTCGCGGCCGCTGTCCCTGGTCGTCGCGCTGACCGGGATCCTGGCCACGATGCCCTACATCGCCCTCCAGCTGGTCGGCATCCAGGCGGTGCTGGACGTGCTGGGCGTCGGCGGCGGCGCGAACGCCAACTGGTTCGTCAAGGACCTGCCGCTGTTCATCGCCTTCGGCGTGCTGGCCGCCTACACCTACTCCTCCGGGCTGCGCGCCCCGGCGCTGATCGCCTTCGTCAAGGACGCCCTGGTCTACATCGTGATCATCGTCGCGGTGGTCTACATCCCGATCCGCCTCGGCGGCTACGGGCACATCTTCAGTGCCGCCGCGGACCACTTCAAGCAGACCAAGGCCGGCTCGCTGACCGTCCCCGACAACAAGCAGTGGACGTACGCGACGCTGGGCCTCGGCTCGGCGATGGCCCTGTTCATGTACCCGCACTCGGTGACCGGCGTGCTGGCCTCCAAGTCCCGCAACACGGTGCGCCGCAACATGGCGATCATGCCCGCCTACTCGCTGATGCTGGGCCTGCTGGCACTGCTCGGCTTCATGGCGATCGCGGCCGGTGTCGGCGGCGGCGTCAAGGGCTTCAACGCCCAGCTCTCGGTGCCGCAGCTGTTCGCGGACATGTTCCCGGACTGGTTCACCGGCGTGGCCTTCGCCGCGATCGGCATCGGCGCGCTGGTGCCCGCCGCGATCATGTCCATCGCCGCGGCCAACCTGTTCACCCGCAACGTCTACAAGGAGTGGCTCAAGCCCGCCGCCACCCCCGCCGACGAGACCCGGATCGCCAAGCTGGTCTCGCTGCTGGTCAAGGTGGGCGCGCTGGTCTTCGTGCTCGGCATGGACAAGCAGGCCGCGATCAACCTCCAGCTGCTGGGCGGCCTGTGGATCCTGCAGACCTTCGTGGCCATCGTCGGCGGCCTGTTCACCCGCTGGTTCCACCACTGGGCGCTGTTCGCCGGCTGGGCGGCCGGCATGGTCTACGGCACCTGGAAGGCCTACGGGATCGCCAGCCCGGCCACCAAGCACTTCGGCGGCAACGCGGCCGAGATCCCCGGGATCGGCGAGATCGGCTACATCGGCCTGACCGCCTTCGCGCTCAACCTGATCGTCGCGGTCGCGCTCACCCTGGTGCTGCGGGCGGTCAAGGCGCCCGACGGCCCGGACGAGACCAAGCCGTCGGACTACAGCGCCGAGGCCGGCGACGACGAGCTCGAGAACGCGCCGGAGCCCGTAGCGGCGCACTGATTGCCGCCGCGCGCGCCCTGTGATCGTGCCGCCTTCTCCGTGAACACTGGAGGAGGCGGCGCGATCATATGTATGAACAGGCGTGCACGCCGGGCACCACCAGACCGGACCGGCGACCGGCCGGAACCTGATCGACCCACGGGGAGCTCGCGGCCATGGCAGAACTCGGCACCACCCTCAACGGCCAGCACCAGTCCACCCAGAGCCCGCACCACCACGTCACCGCCCACCGCCCGGCGGCGGCCACCCGGCTGCCGTCCGTGCTGATCGCCACCCGGCACGGCGAGTCCACCGCCAACGTGGAGTTCCAGCTGGCCGAGGCCGTCGGCGCGCTCAGCGTCCCGATCAGCTGCCGGGACGCCGACATCCCGCTGTCGCTGCGCGGCCGGCAGCAGGCCCAGGCGCTCGGCCGCTGGTGGGCCGCCCTGCCCGGCGCCGACCGCCCGCGCAGCGTCTGGTGCTCGCCGTACGTGCGCACCACCGAGACCGCCCGGATCGCGCTCGCCCAGGCCGCCGGCCTCGGCGCCGTCCCCGTCACCCCGGCCGTCCGCTACGACGAGCGGCTGCGCGACCGCGAACTCGGCATCCTGGAGATGCTGCCGAAGGCCGCCATCGAGGCCAAGCACCCGGAGGAGGCGGCCCGGCGGCGCAAGATGGGCGAGCTGTACTACCGGCCGCCCGGCGGCGAGTCCTGGGCCGACGTCGCGCTGCGGGTGCGCAGCCTGCTGCGGGACCTCTGCGAGGAGGAGGCCGGGCGGCCCGTCCTGCTGGTCGCCCACGACTGCACCGTGCTGATGCTGCGCTACGCGCTGGACCGGCTCACCGAGGCGCAGCTCACCGCGCTCGGGCCGGTGCACAACTGCTCCACCAGCGTGTGGCGGGCCCAGGAGGGGCGGCTGCGGCCGGACGGCTGGAACGCCGTGGACCACCTGGCCGGCTGATCAGCAGGAGTCGGCGAAGCAGCGCCGGTACGCCAGCGGCGTCGTGCCCAGCCGGCGCCCGAAGTGGTGCCTCAGCACGGCCGCGTTGCCGAAGCCGCAGCGCGCGGCGATCACGTCCACCGACTCGGTGGTCGACTCCAGCAGCCGCTGGGCCAGCAGCACCCGCTGCCCCGTCAGCCAGCGGTGCGGGGTGGTGCCGGTCTCCTGCTGGAAGCGCCGGGCGAAGGTGCGCGGCGACATGTGCGCCCGGGCGGCCAGCTGCTCGACGGTGGCCTCCTGGTCGAGGTGGTGGCGCATCCAGTCGAGCAGCGGCGCCAGCGAGTCGCCGTCCCCCTCGGGCAGCGGACGGTTCACGAACTGGGCCTGCCCGCCCTCCCGGTGCGGCGCCACCACCATCCGGCGGGCGATCGCCCGCGCCACCTCGGCCCCCTGCACCTTGCGCACCAGGTGCAGGCAGGCGTCGATGCCCGCCGCCGTACCCGCCGAGGTGATCACCGGGTCGTCGTCCACGTACAGCACGTCCGGCTCGACCACCGTCTCCGGGAACCGCTCGGCCAGCTCCTCGCTGTGCCGCCAGTGGGTCGACGAGCGGCGGCCGTCCAGCAGCCCGGCGGCGCCCAGCACGAAGGCGCCGCTGCAGATGGACAGCACCCGCCCGCCGTTCGCGACCACCCCCCGCAGCGCCTCCAGCAGCGGCTCCGGGTACCGCTCCCGGATCCCCGAGGCCGTCACCACCGCCAGGTCGGCCCCGGCCAGCCGCTCGGGCCCGTACGGGACGTCCACCGCGAAGCCCGAGTGGGTCGCGTGCGGGCCCGGGCGGGCGCCGGCCAGCGCGAAGTCGTACCCGGGCAGGCCGTCCGCGGTGCGGTCCAGGCCGAACACCTCACAGGCCACGCCCAGTTCGAAGGGGTGGACCTCCTCCAGCACCACGGCGACGACGTTCTTCAGCATGCCGCCCAGCATGCCCCGCAGGGCCGGGCGCGGGGAAGGCCCGCGGTGGCAGGAATTCGAGGCAAACGGTCATTCCTGCCACTCGCGGGGCCCCGCACCGCCCGGCCACAGTGGTGTCCATGGAACCCGGCACCCTCGCAACCGCACTCGCCCTGGCCGGCGCCGTCGGCGGCTTCGGCCTCCTCGGCACCATGATCGGCCGCGAACTCTCCCGCAGCGCCGCCACCGGCCGCGACAACTACCACCGCCCGGGCGGCTACCCGGCCGACCCCGCCCGCCCCGACCGGCTGTACGGCACCATGCCCGCCGCCTCCCTGCGCCCCTCCGCCGACCCGGCCACCCTCCCGGTCCGCTCCACCCCCGAGATCCGCACCGCCCACGGCTCCGGCACACTGGCCCGATGGACTTCCTCATCCGCCAGGCCCTCCCGCGCGACCTCGAGGACGCCGGCCGGGTCACCGTCGAGGCCTTCGTCGGCGACGGCCACACCCGGCCCACCAGCGACTACGTCGGCCTGCTGCGGGACGCCGGGCGCCGGGCCCGGGAAGCCGAACTCCTGGTCGCCGTCGACGCGTCCGACGAACGGGTCCTCGGCTGCGTGACCTTCGCCGTCGGCGGCACCGCGTGGGCCGACATCGCCACCCCGCAGGAGGGCGAGATCCGGATGCTCGCCACCGCCGCCGCCTCCCGCGGCCGCGGCGTCGGCGAGGCCCTGGTGCGCGCCACCATCGCCCGCAGCCGCGCCCTCGACCTGGCCGGCATGGCCTTCTCCACCCGCCCGCAGATGACCGCCGCGCACCGCGTCTACGAGCGCACGGGCTTCCGGCGCACCCCGGCCCGCGACTGGGCGCCGTACCCGGGGATGGACTTGATGGTCTACACCATGGCGTTCTGACGCCCCGGTGGACGTCACCGGGCGCCCCCTCCCCGGTGACCGGCGGACGATCAACAGACGACTTTTGATATAAACCACAGATCAAGACACGTCTTCGACACGTCGCGGAAGTCGATCGACCCCGGGGGGACGCACCACATGGACGACGGGCCCGGTCTCGGCGTGCCCGGAAGCGGCCCCACGCTGCAGGACATGCGCGAGGCACGGGGCATCAAGGCCCCCACCACCAGCCGCTACGCCATTCCCGCACCGGTCCCCGAGCCGCGTGGCCCCCTGCCGCCCTCGGTCCGCTTCACGGCGGTCGACGGGCTGCGCGGCGTCGCGATCGCCTCCGTGCTGCTGTACCACACCGACTGGTTCCAGAACGGCCTGTTCGGCGTGGACGTCTTCTTCGTGCTCTCCGGCTTCCTGGTCAGCCTGGTGCTGATCCGCGAGCTGGACCGCACCGACGGCATCCGGCTCGGCGTCTTCTACCGCCGCCGCGCCAAGCGGCTGCTGCCCGGCCTGCTCGCCACCGTCATCCTGGTGGTCGGGCTGTCCGCCCTGGTCAGTCCGCTACGGGACGTCAAGGACCTGCGCCCGCAGGCCCTCGCCGCACTCGCCCAGATCGCCAACTGGGCGCAGCTCTCCCGCGGTGACGCCTACTGGCAGCACTTCGCCTCGATCGACCCGCTCGCGGCCATGTGGTCGCTCAGCATCACCGAGCAGTTCTACGCGGTCTGGCCGGTGCTGCTGCTGATGATCTTCGGCCTGTGCCGCCGCTCCCTGCGGGCCACCGGCATCGCCACCGCCGTCCTGTTCGTCGCCTCTGCCGCCGTCGCCCCGCTGATGTGGGACGGCGACAACAGCGACCGCCTCTACCTCGGCACCGAGACCCGCGCCGTCGGCTTCGCAGCCGGCGCCACCGCCGCCTTCGGGGTCTACCTGTGGATGCGCCGCCGGGTCCGCGCGACGGCTGCCGACGAAGCGGACGGCGGCCGCCCCCGGCGGGGCCCGTCGGGGGGCGCCGCCCTGCCCACCCTGGTCGGCACCGCGGCCCTCGGCGGCCTGGTCTGGGCCAGCCTGTCGGTCGGCTCGTACCACGAACCGTGGCTCTACCAGGGCGGACTGGCCCTCGTGGCGGCGCTCGCCGCCGTCCTGACCGCCTCGCTCTGCCACGACCGCGGCCCGCTGGTGTGGCTGCTGTCGCTGCCCCCCGTACGGCTCACCGGCACCATCTCCTACAGCCTCTACCTGCTCCACCTGCCGGTGTACTGGCTGCTCCAGCACTACGTCGACGACATATCGCCGCAGAAGCTGCTGCTGATCGGCGCACCGGTCTCCTGGGTGCTGGCCTGGCTGCTGCACACCGCCACCGAGAAGCTGCGGGTGCTGCGCTGGCGCGCCTTCCCGGCCGTTCCGCTGCTGGCCGTCACGGCCGCGGTGGCCACCACCGGCGCCTGGTACCTGCCGGCCTGGGTCACCCACGACATGAAGTCCGGGTCGAGCAGCGAGCCCGTGGTCCTCGTCCTCGGCGACTCCTTCGCCCAGGACCTCGCCACCGGCCTGTACCGGCACGGCGACCGCTACCGGGTGGTCGACGGCGGGATCAGCGGCTGCGGCGTGTTCGACCCGGACAAGGTGCGCACCACCTCCGGGACGGAGTTCGAGACCAGTACGGACTGCCGGAACCGGACGGCCGAGTGGGACCGGCAGCTCGACTCCGCCGCGCCCGAGGCCGTCGTGATCCACCTCGGCTGGGACGCTGCCGAGCAGTACCTGGACGGCACCTGGCTCAACCCCTGCGACGAGGACTACCGCAACCGGTACCGCACCCAGCTCACCCAGGCCGCCGAGCAGGTCCGCCGCCGCGCGCCCGGCGCCCAGGTGCTGCTGATGAACGAGCGCGTCGAGAACGGCGCCATCAACAAGACCTGGGGCACCTGCTACAACCAGCAGGTCGGCGACTTCGTGAAGTCCTCCGGCGGCACCGTCACGCTGCTCGACCTGGACACCTTCTACTGCCCGTACGACACCTGCGTCTGGCGGGACAAGGACGGCCACCGGGTCACCCCCGCCAACGACGGGGTGCACCTCACGCCGGCCGGCATGCGGTTCGTGACCCCGTGGCTGGAGAAGCAGATCGCGGACGCGCTGTCCGGGGCCCGGCCGGACCACCCGGGCCCGGAGCCCACCCCGACCCCCGCGGCCACGCCGACCCCGACGGCTACCCCGACCGCCACGCCCAGGGCCGGCCAGACGCCCACGGCGACCACCCGGCCGACGGGCCGGTCCACCCCGGCCAAGCCGACCAGGACGCCGACCGGCCGGGCGACCGCCGGGACCGGCGACCACCCGGCGGAGACGCAGCCGTAGCCCGGCCCCAGCCGTAAGCGGACCGCGGCCGTACCCGGGATCGAGCCGCCGGCCCGGAACCCTCGGGGACCGCTACTGCTGCGGGACCTCGTACGTCTGCGCGAAGCAGTCGCGGATCGCCTTCTCGGATTCCGGGCGCCCGGCGTAGTCCATCCGCGGGGTGTCCGGGGTGGTCGGCAGGGTGGGGTCGATGCCGAAGTACAGCGACCAGAAGTACAGTCCGCGCAGCTTGCGCTCCTGCGCCACCTGGCAGACCGCGGTGAACCAGGTGGCCTGCACGGCCTCGTTCAGCTCGGTCTTCTTGTAGTACTCGCCGGGCGTCTTGTACGCGCCCTTCTGCGCCGGGATGCCCACCTCGGTGAGCTTGGTGGTGGGCTGGGGGCCCTTGCCGCGCTTGTCCAGCCAGGCGTTCCAACTGGCCTTGAGGTCGGCGATCGGAGCGTCGTCGTCGGCGTTCTTCGCCGGGGGGTAGGCGTCCGCGCCCGTCCCGTCCGCGGGGACCGCTATCGGGCCCTTGGACCAGTTGTCGAAGTTCGCGTCGTACACCAGCTCGCCGTGGAAGGCCTTCCGGGCCTCGTCGATGAGGCCCTGCCAGTGCGGGTCGCCCTCCAGCGAGTTGAACTCGGTGCCGATCGTGAACTCCGCCACCGAGTGGTCCTGCGCGGTCTTCAGGTACGGCGCCAGGAAGGCGGCGTAGCTGGCGAACCAGGCGTCCCGGTCGGTCGGGGCGATGTTGCCGCGCCACTTCAGGGTGTGCACGTAGTCGAACACCTCCTCGTCCATGATCGGACGCACGGTGGTGCGCAGGCCGGCCCGGTGGGCGGCGTCGAGCAGCAGCGCGAGGCGTTCCGGCGTCGGTGAGGTCGGCCGGGCGGCGACGGCGTTCGACTTGGTGCCGGTGGTGTAGTACGGGAACGTCACCGACAGCGAGTTGGCGTTCAGCCCGACCACGTACTTGACGATGCGGTCGACCTTGCCCTGGACGAAGCTGTCCGGGTCCGCCGGGTCGTCCAGCCAGTACACCTGCACGCCCCACTCGGGGCTGCCCTTGGTCCACGGTCGGGCCACCTTGGGGCCGGTGTCCGCGGGGGCCGGCGGCGCGTCCTTGCCGAAGCCCCAGACCCGGCCCTGCTCGGTCGGCGCGCCGGCCCAGTGCACCTCGGTCGGACGCCGGTGGTCGAACCTGATCGGATGGTCACCCCAGACCACCGGGACGGCGACGGTGATGCCGAGCACCAGGGTCGGCAGGACGAAGATCGCGGGGCGTTTCACAGTCGTGCTTTCCGATCAGGCCGGCTTGGCGATGACGACGAACTTGTTCTCCTCGCGCTTGAGGAACTTGATCAGTCCCCGCAGGCCGCCCCAGCCCTCCAGGAAGGAGAACAGCGGGATGCAGGCCACCACGACGATCGGTTCCCACCACTTGCGCCGGTGGTTGGCCGAGGAGACCACGTTCAGCCGCAGCCCCTCCCAGTAGGTCCAGATCACGTACGCGAAGTTGATCGCCCACAGCAGCACCACCGACTGGGTCACCGGCGAGGTGTTCCAGGTGCCGGTGAACCAGGCGACCATCAGCACCAGGCCGACGTGCTGCAGCGGGCCGAGCACCCAGCTGACCATGCCCATCCCGATGAACAGCCGGTACCGCAACGGGATCGTCTTGTTGAAGCAGAGCGCGACCAGACCCCAGGCCCAGCGCTCGCGCTGCTTGAGGAAGTCCTTGACGCCGGCCGGGGAGGCGCCGTAGCAGCGGCCGTTGAACCAGTCGCTGCGGCCCGGGTAGCGCTGGCAGAAGTTCAACGCCATCTGGGCGTCCTCGACGATGGTCTTCGGCCCGAAGTCCCAGCCGATGGTGGCCTCCACCGAGGAGCGCACGATCAGCAGCTCGCCGTGCACGCCGGCGATGGGGGTACCGGTGCCGGTCATCGCGCGGAAGCGGGCGATGTCGTCGGCCGGGCGGATCGCGTCGGCGAGCCAGGTGAAGGTGGAGACGGCGTTCTCCCGCGGGTAGGTCAGGATGCCCTGGGCCATGTGCTTGGCGTCGTCACCGGCGCGGCGCTGCCGGTTGACGAACTGGGCGACCGCGGCGGCGGTGTCCGGGCCGACGCCGGTGTCGTCGTCCATGTGCAGCACCCAGACGTCGTCCTCGGCCTCGCCCTCCTCGATCCGCAGCTCGTGCGAGTAGTGGTTGGCGCGGGCCTTGAACTTGGTGCCGTTGGCCGTCTCGTACGCCTTCGGCACGGTCACCACCCGGATCAGCGGGTGGCGTTCGGCCAGCTCGTCGATCTTCTCCGCGGCGGCGCAGCCCTCCTCGGTGAGGATGTCCACCCGCATCCACGGGAAGTACGGCGGCAGGTGCTCGACGTACGAGAGCACCGAGCGCTCCAGCGCCGGATAGGTGTCGTGGCGGCCGATGGTCGGCACCAGCACGATCAGGAAGTCGTCCTCGACCGGCGCCGGCGGGGTCATCTTGTCCACCTGGCGCAGCCGCCGGCGGACCATCAGCACGCCCTGGAAGCCGATCAGCACGCCGAACACCGGCATGCCCCACAGGATGGTGATCGCCCAGCCGAGCGGGGTCGGGTTCGGGACGTACGCCCAGAGGGAGAAGGCGAAGATGATCAGGAAGGCGACGTAGAACGGCAGCACCCGGGGCTTCCACGACATCTGTCGCTCGGCGAGCCGGGCGGCCTCCCGGGACGTGGTGAGCACCGTCCGCGCAGGGGCTGTCGTCGTCATGGTCGGAAGTCGTTCCTCGTCTGGTGTCGGTCCGGCCCCGAGCTGGGGCGCGGGTCGTCGGTGAGCGGTCAGGCCTGGGGCGGGCGGTCCGCGGGCGGCGTGTCGGCCGGCGGCGGCACGCCCGGGCCGGGCGCCACCGGTCCGGGGGCCGCCCCGCCCGGGCCGGGACCGGACGGCGCGGCGGGCCACTGCTGCTGGGCGACGGTCGGCTGGTACGACGGCGCCGTATGCGTGGGCTGCTGGGCGTACGGCACCGGCTGAGGGGGCTGCGGCTGCGGGGGCTGCGGCTGCGCCGGGGGCCAGCCGGCGGGCTGCCGCTGGGGCTGGGCGTGGGGCTGCTGGGGTGCCACCTGCTGGTGCCAGACGGGCTGGGCCGGCTGCTGCTGCGGCCATCCGGGCTGCGGCTGGCCGTACGGCACGGGCGTCGGCGCCGACGGCACGGTCTGCATGATCGACCAGTGCGGCTCCCCGGCCGGCGCGGCCTCCGGCCGCTCCCCCCGCGCGGAGCGGGCCAGCAGCAGGATCAGCACCGTGGTGACGACCACGCCGATCGCGAAGGTCGCGAGCTTCAGCCAGCCCTCGGTGGTCCCGGTGAACCACTCCCGCTGCGGCCGGTCCAGCAGCGCGCCGGTCAGGCTGCGCACCCGGTTGTAGCCCTCGACGAGCGCCACGCCTGCCGCCACCCCGAGTGCCCAACTGCGCCCGCGCAACAGCAGGATCCCCGCAACCAGGTACAGCAGACCGTAGTTGAGGCTCCCGGTCTCGGCGGCCACCGAGCTGCCGCCGTAGTAGAAGATGCCCTTGAGGTAGGCGGCGAAGCCGACCTGGCCGAAGCAGTTGTACGCCGCCCAACCGAGCAGCACCGCACCCCAACCGACCGCGAGACCACCGCCCCCGCGTATCGGACGTGTCTGTGCCATCCCCTACCCCCGCCCCTTCGGACCCTCACCCGACCGTGCACGCAGCCCTCGGTTTCGCCGCCACAGGATGCCACACGCCGCAAGGGACCCGGAATTCCGCCCGTTCGGCGGATCCCGGAGCGTCCCCGGGCGCCCCCGGCGGGATCCGGTGGATCTCAGCGGACGTGCAGCCCGCCCCAGTCGACGGTCCCCCCGAACGCACCCGAGCCGCCGGTGATCGCCAGCGGGCTGTGGTAGGTCGCGTTGACGTCCGCAGCCGCGTTGCGCGGCTGGTCCGGGGCCAGGTTGGCGGCGGTGAGCGACTGCCCCCAGACCGTCCAGATCGTCCAGGGCGTGCGCCGCAGGGTGTCCGGCTGGCGGGCGTTGACGGGGACGGCGAAGGACTCGGCCAGCATCCGCGGCTTGTCGTAGGCGGCGAGTCCGTCGTAGTAGCGCTTGGTCCACACCTCGCCGGTGCCGATCGGGTGCGCCGGGCTGCCGCTGTAGTCGTCGACCCCGACCACGTCGACGTACTGGGCGCCGGGGTAGTAGTCCCAGGGGTCCACGCCCGGGGCGCCGTCCCAGGACACCGGCGTCCAGACGAACAGCAGGTTGTGCAGCCCCCTGGTCTCCACCAGGTACTTGTAGGTGATCCTCCACAGGGCCTGGTAGTCGGCCGGCTTCTGGCCCGCCCACCAGAACCGGCGGGAGCAGTCCTGCACGTTCATCTCGTGGTAGGGGCGCAGCAGCACGGGCACGTCGTGGGCGGCCAGGTACTCCAGGTGGTCGGCCAGGTACGACAGGTCGGTGATCAGCGCCCGGTACTCGGCGGTGTCGTGCGCGGCGTCCACGACCCGGCCGAACCAGCCCGGGTCCTTCGCCGCCGGGGAGTTCGCGCAGAGCACCCGGTCGAAGGACTTGACGTCCGAGCCGGGGTAGGGCTCGTGGAAGGACATGCCGACGATCCCGGCGGGCGCGCCGCCGTTGTCGGGCAGTTCGGTGCTGCTGCCGTCGCAGTTCTGCTGGACGCCGGAGCTGTCGTAGGTGCCGTCGTCAGGGCGCGGGTGGCCGGACCAGACGGCGGCCATCAGGTCGACGGCGTCATCGGTGTACTGCCAGCCGGTCCGGCAGGTGGGCCAGCGGCCGGCGGAGTAGGAGCGCGGGTTGCCCACGCCCCAGGCGTTCTGGCCGTAGCCGGGGCCGAGGTCGGTCTCCAGGAAGCCCGGCAGCTTCCCGGTGATGTCGGCGGCCTTCTTGTAGTAGTAGCCGACCTGCTTGGTGCCGCGGTAGTCGCCGTACTCGGGGTTGTTGCGCTCGTTGTGCGCCTCGACGTGCTGGCCGATCACCGTCCCGCCGCTCTGCCCGGTACGGGCCTGGCGCTCCAGGTCGGTCAGGAACTGCTCGACGGCGCGGGCGTTCGGTGAGGCCTGCGGGTCCCGGGCGAGGAGGTCCCGGCCCACGTCGGGCGGCAGGGTGCGCCCGGGGGCACCGACCGACACCGGCACCCGCACCGGCTGGGTCCCGTCGACCCGGTCGTCACGGCCCAGCAGCGCGAAGGTGCCCGCGACGACCACGATCCCGGCCGCGGCCAGGACGGCGGACTTGCCGCGCAGGGCATTGGGCAGGGCCACGACCGCTCCTCCGGTTGCTCGCCGGTACCGACCCCCACGGACGCAACCGGAACACGCGTACGAATGACTCCGTGAGAGCCTGCCACAGTCCCCCGGTCCCGGCGAACGCTCCTGCCGCACCGGGGGTGCCGGCGCGTCAGCCGGTCGGGGTGGCCGCCGGCGTGCCCTGCGGCGTGCCCTGGGATCCGGGCGTCGCGGAGCCCGCCGCCTTGGCCCGCTGCAGCAGCTGGCCCTTCACGTGCTCGGCGAACCCGGAGGCCGCCGCGCTCGCGGTGGCGTCGGGGGCGTTGCCGCCCTTCGCCGAGCCCTCGACGGTGAAGTAGGCGTACCGGCCCAGGCTGCTGTGGGTGCCGGGGCAGCCGGCGTTGGCGCAGAACGCCGGGGCCCCGGGCGCGGGAAGGCCCTTGAGCTGGCCGGTGAAGTTCTTCATCGCGGTCTCGGCCTGGATCTTGTGGTCGAAGACCGCGGCGCCGACGGTCACCGCGCTGTCGCCGGAGACGTACGTCGCCCGGAGCACCTTCTGGCACCCCTGGTCGCCGAGGACCTTGCCCAGCCCGCCGGTGGTGGAGTTGCCGTCCCAGCAGGGCTGGTCCAGCGAGACCACGGTCCGGGTCCAGGTCGCGCCGTTGATCGTCACCTGCGTCGCGGAGAACAGCGCCCCCGCGTCCTGCGGCGCCGGATCGGTGGCGGCCTCCCAGATCGGCTTCGACGGGTCGTCAGCCTGCCCGCCCGGGGTGGCGCTCGACGGACCGGGGGTCGGGCGGCCGGAGGTGGGCGCCGGGGTCGGCCCGCCGCCGGCCTCCTTGGGGCCGTCCTTCTTGCCCAGCAGCACCGCGCCGCCCGCCACCAGGCCGCCCACCACGACGACCGCGGCCACGATGCCGATGACCTTCATCCGGCGCTTGCGCTTGGCGGCGGCCTCGTTGCGGTCCGCCAGCGCCTCCCAGTCCGGCTCGACGCGCTGCGGCGGCACCGGCTGCTGCTGCCACTGGGGGGCGGCGGCCATCGGCTGCACCGGCTGGGGCTGCGGCGGCATCGGCTGCGGGACGGGCTGGGCCTGCGGCACGGCCTGGGGCTGCGGCTGCGGCTGCGGCTGCGGCTGCGGCTGCGCGACCGGCTGCGGCACCGGCGGAACGGGCTGCGAGAGCGGCTGCGCGGACGGCACCACCGGCCCGTAGGAGGCCGGCGGCGGGCCGAAACCGCCGCTCGGCGGCGCCACCGGGCCCGTCCCCGGCGGCTGATGATTCGGTGCGCCCCCCGACCCGGCGGGGGGCGTTCCCTGCGGCCCCTGCCCAGGTACGCCAGTTCCGTCGCTCATGCGCCCAGATCGTAGGGCATCCCCCTGACCGCTGATCCCCCCGGTGACCGATCCGTATCGAAACCCGGACGGGCGCCGGGCGGAGCCGGCCCTGACGCCGGGTCGGCCGGGCCCGGGCGCGGTGCGATCGGCTCGGGCGCCGGGGCGGGCGAGGGCCGGGCGCCGGGGCGGGTGGAGACCGGGGACCGGGGGCGGATCAGGGGCGGGTGGAGACCGGGCGCCGGGGCGGATCAGGCCCGGCCGAACGCCCGGATCCGGGCCCCGGACGGCCACGAACGGCCACTCGCCCGGTACCGCCGGTCATCGCCCCGACACACCGCGCCGCACAACATCTGGTGCCGCATCACTGAGACACCACTACATGTATGCTCACTCCTGCTGTCGATGCAGGGGAACCCGGTGGGAATCCGGGACTGCCCCGCAGCGGTGTGCGGGCGGCTCCAGCAGCCGTGCCCGCGAGTCCGAGTACCTGCCGGCGGCGTGCGCCACGGCCCTCCCGCAGAGGCCGCGCCAGCACGAGCAGTACCCCTCCGGGCCTCGCGGGCGGGCCGGGGAGACACCGTCGCGCGACGCGCTCCGCGTTCGCGCCGTGCTCCCCTGCCCAGATCGGCCCGGTGCCACCCGATCACCGCCGCCGATCGCCGCCAGGAGAGAGCGCCTTGACCACCGCTGCCTCAGCCACCCTGCCCGCCCAGGGCTCCGGTACCGCCTTCACCGACCCGACGGTCTCCGACCCCGGCGGCGCGCTGCTGCGGCTGCTCACCGACCGCAGCGCCGACCTCACCGAGGTCGACCCCGGCCATGTCGCCGCCGCCGCGCTGCGCGGCCGCCACGCCGGCTCGGACTTCGCCGAGCTGCGCGGGCTGGCCGTGGACGCCGCCGCGTCGATGATCGCCGAGGACCCCCAGTACTCGAAGCTGGCCGCCCGCCTGCTCGCCCTGGAGATCGTGGACGAGGCGAACAGCCAGGGCGCGGTCTCCTTCTCCGCCTCGATCGCCGTCGGCCACGCCGAGGGCCTGATCGGCGACACCACCGCGGCCTTCGTCGCCAAGCACGCCGCCGCCCTGGACGCGCTGATCGACGCCCACGGCGACGACCGCTTCGAGTACTTCGGCCTGCGCACCGTGCAGTCCCGCTACCTGCTGCGCCACCCGATCACCCGCAAGGTCATCGAGACCCCGCAGCACTTCCTGCTCCGCGTCGCCTGCGGCCTGGCGGTCGGCGACTCCGAGCAGTCGGTGCGCGAGGTGGCCGAGCTGTACGGCCTGATGAGCCGCCTGGAGTACCTGACGTCCTCTCCGACGCTCTTCAACTCCGGCACCCGGCACCCGCAGATGTCGAGCTGCTACCTGCTCGACTCCCCGCTGGACAACCTGGACTCGATCTACAACCGCTACGCGCAGATCGCTCGGCTGTCCAAGCACGCCGGCGGCATCGGCCTGTCCTACTCGCGCATCCGTTCGCGCGGCAGCCTGATCCGCGGCACCAACGGCAAGTCCAACGGCATCGTCCCGTTCCTGCGCACCCTCGACTCCTCGGTCGCCGCGGTCAACCAGGGCGGCCGCCGCAAGGGCGCGGCCTGCGTCTACCTGGAGACCTGGCACGCCGACATCGAGGAGTTCCTGGAGCTGCGCGACAACACCGGTGAGGAGGCGCGCCGCACCCACAACCTCAACCTGGCGCACTGGATCCCGGACGAGTTCATGCGCCGGGTCAACGCCGACGAGGACTGGTCGCTGTTCTCCCCGGCCGACGTCCCCGAGCTGGTCGACCTGTGGGGCGCCGACTTCGACGAGGCGTACCGCAAGGCCGAGCAGGCCGGCAAGGCCGTGCGCACCATCCCGGCGCAGACCCTCTACGCCCGCATGATGCGCACCCTCGCCCAGACCGGCAACGGCTGGATGACCTTCAAGGACGCCTCCAACCGGGCCGCCAACCAGACCGCGCTGCCGGGCCGCACGGTGCACTCCTCCAACCTGTGCACCGAGATCCTGGAGGTCACGGACGACTCCGAGACCGCCGTCTGCAACCTCGGCTCGGTCAACCTCGGCGCCCACGTCGCCGCCGGCGCCACCGCCGACGACCTGCTGGGCGCGATGGACTGGGAGCGCCTGGACGCCACCGTCCGCACCGCCGTCACCTTCCTCGACCGCGTGGTGGACATCAACTTCTACCCGACGACCGAGGCGGGCACGTCCAACTCCCGCTGGCGCCCGGTCGGCCTCGGCGTGATGGGCCTCCAGGACGTCTTCTTCAAGCTGCGGATCGACTTCGACTCCGCCGAGGCGAAGACCCTCTCCACCCTGATCGCCGAGCGCATCATGCTCACCGCCTACGAGCGCTCCGCCGACCTCGCCGAGCAGCTCGGCCGCCACGAGGCGTACGGCGAGACCCGCGCCGCCCGCGGCGAACTGCACATCGACCACTTCCCGACGGCCGCCCCGCAGTGGGCCGACCGCTGGACGGCCCTGCGCGCCCGCATCGCCGAGACCGGCCTGCGCAACTCGCTGCTGCTCGCGATCGCCCCGACCGCGACCATCGCCTCGATCGCCGGCGTGTACGAGTGCATCGAGCCGCAGGTGTCCAACCTGTTCAAGCGCGAGACGCTGAGCGGCGAGTTCCTGCAGGTCAACCCGTACCTGGTGCGCGAGCTGAAGGAGCTCGGCGTCTGGGACCAGCAGACCCGCGACGCGCTGCGCGACTCCAACGGCTCCGTCCAGGAGTTCAACTGGCTGCCGGCCGAGGTCCGTTCGCTGTACCGGACGGCCTGGGAGCTGCCGCAGCGCGCGCTGATCGACCTGGCCGCGGCCCGCATGCCGTACCTGGACCAGAGCCAGTCGCTGAACCTGTTCATGGCCGCGCCGACCATCGGCAAGCTCAGCTCGATGTACGCGTACGCGTGGAAGGTCGGTCTCAAGACCACCTACTACCTGCGCTCGCGCCCGGCGACCCGCATCGCCCAGGCCGCGTCCGGCACCGCCCGCGCCGCCGCGCCCGTGCCGGTCAACACCCCGACCCTCACCCCGGAGCAGGAAGCCGCCATCGCCTGCTCCCTGGAGAACCCCGAGTCCTGCGAGGCCTGCCAGTGAGCACCCCCGAAGACCGCAAGATGCTGCTCGACCCCGGCTTCGAGCTGACGCTGCGCCCGATGCGCTACCCGTCGTTCTACGACCGGTACCGCGACGCGATCAAGAACACCTGGACCGTCGAGGAGGTGGACCTCCACTCGGACGTCGCCGACCTGGCGAAGCTCAGCGAGGGCGAGCGCCACCTGATCGGCCGGCTGGTCGCGTTCTTCGCGACGGGCGACTCGATCGTCGCGAACAACGTCGTGCTGAGCCTGTACAAGCACATCAACTCCCCGGAGGCGCGGCTGTACCTGTCGCGCCAGCTGTTCGAGGAGGCCGTGCACGTCCAGTTCTACCTGACGCTGCTGGACACCTACCTGCCCGACCCGGAGGACCGCGCGGCCGCGTTCGCGGCAGTGGAGAACATCCCCTCCATCGCGCAGAAGGCCAAGTTCTGCTTCAAGTACATGAACGCGGTCGACCACATCGATTCGCTGCAGACGAAGGAGGACAGGCGGGCGTTCCTGCTCAACCTGATCTGCTTCGCGGCGTGCGTCGAGGGCCTGTTCTTCTACGGCGCGTTCGCCTACGTGTACTGGTTCCGCAGCCGGGGCCTGCTGCACGGTCTCGCGACCGGCACCAACTGGGTGTTCCGCGACGAGTCCATGCACATGGACTTCGCCATGTCGGTGGTGGACACGGTCCGCGAGGAGGAGCCCGACCTCTTCGACGACGAGATGGCCAAGCAGGTCACCGAGATGCTGGAGGAGGCCGTCGAGGCCGAGCTCCAGTTCGCCCGCGACCTGTGCGGTGACGGCCTGGCCGGCATGAACACCGAGTCGATGCGCCAGTACCTGGAGGCCGTCGCAGACCAGCGCCTGGCCCGCCTCGGTCTGCCGATCCGCTACGGGTCGACCAACCCGTTCGGCTTCATGGAGCTCCAGAACGTCCAGGAGCTGACCAACTTCTTCGAGCGCCGGGTGTCCGCCTACCAGGTGGCGGTCGAGGGCTCGGTCTCCTTCGACGACGACTTCTAAGTCGATAACGTTCAGCGAACAGCGGAGCTGCCGTCACGGCGGCTCCGCTGTTCGGTACCCGGTCTTCAGGAGTAGCCCAGGCATGCCCAAGCTCCGACAGCGTGTGGTCAACGGCCCCTTCGGGCCGATACGGATCAGCCACGACCGCCGGCCGTCCGTCATCGCCCGCGTGCAGGGGGCCGGGATGCCGACCGTCACGGTGGTGCCGGACCGCGAACACGGCGCGATGAACATCAACGGCCAGAACGTGCCGATGAGCCGGACCCGCAACCGCACCCGCACCGCCGTCGTCGGCGACCGGAGCTACGAACTGAGGCCCACCAGCCTGCGCAGGGCGGAGTTGCGCCGCAACGGGACCTTGGTCGCCCATGCGCGCGGATCGTTCCGCTCGTACGCCCCGGGGAACACCATCCCCGGCCTCGACGCGAGGATCACCTGGTCCCAGGGCGTCGACCCCGCGGACGTGGCGGTCGGCCAGGCCATGGTGGTCGGCTTCGGCGCCGGTGCTCCGGGGGCGGTCCTGCGGACTGTTTTCTTCTGGGTCGACAACCTCACCTGAGAGCGCGGAGGTGCCCCGCACGGCCACAGCCCCGGGGGGGCGCCGCAGGTTGGAAAAAAGGCGGGGAAACCCCCGGGCGAGGGGCCC
>NZ_JBEPAK010000125.1:0-21135 GCF_040298565.1 Kitasatospora sp. NPDC001539
CGCTTCCCTCATCCAACTCGCTGGTGTCTTCCGGGGTTTGACGCCCCGTCCGACGTTTCAAACTCTAGCCGATCCCCGCTCCGAAAAGCGAATCGGCCGCAATCCGATAAAACGAGCACGCCGAATAAGCACCGAGCCGCACCGCGCACAGCGAAACGACCGGCACGAACCGGAAGTGTGTTCAGAGGATTGGCCGCTCCGGGACCGTCCGCGCCGATGCGTGTCCGGTGCTCCCTGCCGAGCGACTAAGGAACAGTACTCCTCCTCCGTGCCCGAGGACAAATGCCCTCGGGCACGGCCATGACGTGGGCTGCCGTCAGGTCCGCTTGAAGAACTCCACCTCGGCCAGGGCGATCGCACGGCCGGGGCCCGTCCCGGCCGCCTCGCGGACGGTCAGCTTCACCTGGACGACGTCGCTGATCCCGGTCGCCACGGTCTGCGGGCCCGGCTGGTCGTTGAGCGTGATCTGTTGCCGGTGCACCTTCCCGTCCGAGGCCGTGACTTCCAGGGCGAGGACCAGGGGGCGGCCCTGCTGCTGGTAGTGCTGGGGGTCGGCGGAGTCGCCCGTGTGGATGATCAGGTCCACCAACCGGAACGGCGTGCGGAAGCCGAAGGTGACCGAGTCCCCGATCGCGGGTGCGCCCCAGTAGGTGTTGCTGAGGCCGTCGTCGGCCGCCGTCGCCGGATGGCCCTCGACCGCCGCGCTCGCCGTGACCGCGGCGGGGGTGATCGCCGCGGTGCTGCCGAGCTTGTCCAGCACGTCCTGGTAGGCGTCCTTCCCGAGCGGGTAGAGCAGGATCCCGGCGATCACCAGGGCGACCAGGACGAGCAGCGCGATGGTGCGGCGCAGCGCGTTGCCCGAGCCGCCGATGCGCACCCGGCGGCGGAACGGCCAACGGGTGCGCCACCACGGCAGCTCGGCCACGGGTGCGGTGACGGTCAGCGGTGCGGCGCAGCGCCGGCAGAACTTCCGCCCGGGCAGGTTGGGCGTGCCGCACCGGGGGCACGGCGGCCCCTCCTGGGTCTCCTCGGCCACGGTTTCCCGCACGACGGGGCGCGGGGCGACGGGTTTGGCCGGCTGCACGGCCACCGGGTCGGTCCGGGGTTCGGGGACGGCGGACGGTTCGGGGACCGGCGCCGGTCGCCGCGCCGGGACGGGAACCGGCCCGGGCGCCGCCTTGGGAGCAGAAGGCGCGGCCGGTCCCGAAGCGTCAGCCGGTCCGGAAGCGTCGGCCGGTCCCGAGGAAACGGCCGGCGCGGCGGTCGGGGCCGGCCGCACCCGGGAGGAGGTCGACGCCGGGGGCTCGACGGCCGGCGCGTCCGGCGGCTCCTGGGCGGCCGGGGTGAGCGGTGCGCCCTCCGGAACGGGTGGCTGCTCCTTCCTGGCCGCCCGCGTCACCCGTCGCGACACGGTTCGCCACGTTGAGCCGGTGCGCGCCGTGTCGTGCGCGGGAGGCTCGGCGGGCGCGGCGGGCTCCGACTGTCCGGACGCAGGGGCAGCGGCGGAGGCAGGCGCAGCCTCAGGCCCGGTCGCGGCCGCCGGCCGCGCCCCCTCCGCCGGTGCCGGAGCCGGAGCCGGTACCGGCGGCGGTCCCGGCACCGACCCCGGCCCCGCCCCCGACCCGGGCGCAGACGCAGACGCAGACGCCGGACCCTCCGCCGGCGTCGCCGCCGCCCCCGGCGCCGGAGTCGCCGACGCAGACCCGGCACCCCCAGCCGGGGCGGCGGGGCGCGACCAGCCGAGGTACGCGCCGCAGTTGCCGCAGAAGTCGTCGTCCTCCCCGTTGGCCGTTCCGCAGTCGGGGCACACCCGCATTCGTCAGTCCTCCGCTCGCCCGGGTGGGCCGGGCAGGATCTCCACCCGGCAGGTCAGGTGGACCGGGCAGCCCGCCGTGACGACGGACAGCACCTGGTCCTCGTCCAGCTCCGCGCCGTGCAGGGGCCAGACCCGGATCAGCACCTCGCCGCTCGAAGCCGGCAGCGGCGCCGCGCCGGGAGCGGTGGACCAGGAGACGCCACCGCCGTCGATGATCTCGGCGCCGGCGTCCAGCACCAGCCGCAGGCGCTCGACGAGCCCGCGCCGGGTGCCGCGCCACCGGTGCAGCTCGACCGCGCGGCCGACGACCGTGCGGCGCACCTCCTCCGGCCAGGCCGGGTCGACTTCCACCGCGACCCAGGACGCCAGCCAGTCGAGGAAGTCCGCCGGTGCGAGGCGCGGCCGGAAGTACGCGGGCAGGCTGTCGAGGGTGGCGAAGACCGGGGCGAGGACGGTGTCCAGGCCGGCCGTGAAGCGCTGGGCGAAGTCGTCGTCGGCGAAGAGGGCCGGGAGCAGTTCGCCGATCGGGTGCGGGCTCGGCAGGCCCGGGACGGCCGCGCGGCTCATGCCCCCGCCTCCCCGCCCTCGGCCGCGGTGACCACGACCTGGTGCTGGTGGGAGAAGACCAGGGCGTCCGGCGGGACGTCGACCCGCTCGGCGGGCGCGCCCCGGCGCCCGGTGATCGGGTCCGCCGGGAACAGTCGCAGCTCCTCGACGCCCGCGACGGCGGCGACCCGCTGGAGCACGGCGAACACCTCCCCGTACTGCACCGCCCGGCCGAACGGCCAGCCCCGCCCGTCGGCGCCGCCGCGCAGGGGGTTGAGGTACCGGTACAGCTCGGCGAGCACCGTCTCGCGGACCCGGTCGGGGTCGGCGGCGCGGGTGGTGAGCCGGGCGACCACCGTGACGCCCTGGTAGGCGGGGGGCTGGACGAGGATCCGGGTGCCGATCAGCCGCCGTTCGTCGAGGGCGGTCGCGACGGCGGCCAACACCTCCTCGTCGGGGATGAGTTGCTCGAACCGCAGCCGGTCGCCGTCGTCCGCGACCGCGTCGGGGACGACCAGCACCCGAACCGTGCCGGCCTCCCCGCCGGTCTGCGGCACGCAGTTGATCCGGGCCGCGGACGGCGCGGCCTGCCGGGCGATCAGCTCGAAGTCTCCGGCGGTGACGGCGCGTTCCTGCAGCCGCAGCTGGTGCGGGGCGCGCAGCTTGGCGTTCTCCACGGTCTCGCCGTCGACCCCGCCGCGGGCGGCCTCGCGGTTGTCCACCCGGGCGACGTACGGGACGGAGCTGCGCAGCACGGTGATCGTGCCACGGGCGACGTTGCCCGCGCTGCCGCCGCCGGTGCGGTAGTGCGGCACGCGCAGCTGGGCGCCCTTGGGCGGCACCGCGCCGAAGGCCCGCAGGCTGCCGTCGGGTTCGCGCACGGCCGGCGGGAAGAGGAACTCGCCGTTGGTGGCGTCGAGGACCACGTGCCGGTCGCTCGGCGCGGAGTCGCCGAAGTGCTCGACGACCGTCCACCGTTCCCAGCCCTCACCGGCCGCGACCTCGACCGCCGGGGCTCCGCCGTCGAGCAGGACCGGCGGGCGGGCGAGCCGGAAGCTCTGGCCCGCGACGCCCTCCGAGGTGCCGAGCGGCGCGTCGGTGACGGTCTGGGCGTGGACGACGGTCGCGGTGCCGCCGGCCGTGAACACCTCGGCCCGGCGGATGGTCGGGGACTCGGAGTAGAACGGCTGGCCCGGCTGCGGTTCGGTGACGCGGCAGCGCAGCCAGCCGGCCCGGCGGCCGGCGACCACCGAGGCGGTGTGCCCGGCGGGCACGAACACCACCACCTCGCCGGGCCGGTTGAGGCCGCCGGTGGTGTCGGTGCCGGTCTCGCAGGTGATCCAGCGCGCACCGTCCCACACCTCCCAGGCCAGCGGAGGCTGGCGCGGGTCGACGCCGACGCCCTCCACCCGGCTGTCCAGTCGGACGACGAGGATGCAGCGGGGGGTGACGGCCGGCAGGGCGAGGAGCATGGCGTCGCCGGCCACCGGGCGCGGCTGGAAGCACGGCACGTCGGCGCCGTCGGCGAGCCGGGCGGTGCGGTCGGACTGTTCGCCGGAGGCGGAGACGGTGACCAGCCGCTCCAGCGAGCTGGGGACGATCGGGAGGTCCTCGACGGTGGCGAAGACCACCGCCTCGTCGGTCTCGGTCCGCAGCGTGGAGACCTCGGTGCCGGCCCGCAGCAGGACGGTGTCGGGCTGCGGGGCCGAGAGCCAGAAGTCGACCTCGGCCCGGGCCGCGGCGGGCGGGAACAGCCGGACGCCCAGCAGGTCGAGGAAGGCCGCGTAGTTCTTCTCCGGCACCCGGTTGAGCCGGTAGAGCAGTTGGTCCACCAGGTAGGCGAAGGTCTCGATGAGGGTGACGCCGGGGTCGGAGACGTTGTGGTCGGTCCACTCGGGGGCGCGCTGCTGGACGTACCTCTTGGCCTCGTCGACGAGTTGCTGGAACCGGCGGTCGTCCAGGTTCGGGGAGGGCAGCGCCATCAGTTCGCGCTCCCGTCCAGCGCGGCCGGGGACTCCGGGATGGTGTAGAAGGGGAAGACCAGGTTGCGGCGGTCGTTGGTGGCCCGCACGGTGTAGTGGACGTCGATGTAGAGGGTGCCCTCGTCGACGCTGTCGTAGGCGATCACCACGTCGTCGACCTCGATCCTCGGCTCCCAGCGTTCCAGCGAGATCCGCACCTCGCGCGCGATCCGCCCCGCGGTGGTGCTGTCGCCGGGGGCGAAGACGTAGTCGTGGATGCCGCAGCCGAACTCCGGGCGCATCGGGCGCTCGCCGGGGGCGGTGCCGAGGATCAGCCGGATGGCCTCCGCCAGCTCCCGGTCCCGGTCCACCATGCCGATGCCGCCGGTGGCGTTGACCCGCAGCGGGAACGCCCAGCCGCGGCCGATGAAGTTCCCGGTCACACCGCACCTCCGATCAGCACGTCGAACGCGCCGGCGACGATGGTGGCGCCGCAGGTCGTCCTGTCCCCCATGCGGGCCGCGGGGAGGCCACCGATCAGGACCACTCCCCCGGCCGCCGTGCCGGGCGAGGGCAGGACCAGGTTGGCGGGGCCGAGTTCCACGTGCGGGACGCAGGCGTGCACGCTGCCGACCACCGCGGCGGGGCGGCCGCCGATCAGGACGGTCGCCACCTTGACGGCGCCCGGCGGCGGGGTGGTCAGGGCGCCGCCGTGATCGGTCATGTCGCCGGTCCGGGCTGCGGGGGGCATCTGCGGTCTCCGTTTCGATGGTGGTGTGGTCTGCTGCCGGGTCGGTCCCTCGACCGGCGTCGCGTCAGTTGATGCGCACGAAGGCTCCCTTGAGCACCGCCTCGGCTCCGCCGTCGACGGTGACCGCCGTGGTGCCCCGGACGGTCACCGAGCCTCCGCGCACGTTCACCTCGCCGGTGCCCGCGTCCAGAGTGATGCCGGTGGAGGACAGCCGCACCGTGCTCCCGGGCCCGCCGCGCAGGCCGTGCACGGTCAGGACGATCTCGCCGTTCTGCTGGTCGAGTTCGACCTCCAGCTTGCCGTCCCCGCTCGCCAGCCGGACGCCGGACCTGCCGCCCGGCACGTCCAGCAGTTCCAGGCGGTGGCCCGAACGGGAGACCACCGAGCGGCGGTTGACCTTGCCGGAGGCCGCGTCGACCAGCGGCACGTCGTGCGGCGAGGGGCGGTCGACGCCGTTGTAGAGGCCGCCCAGCACGTAGGGGCTGTCCAGGTCGCCCTGTTCGAAGCCGACCAGCACCTCGTCGTTGACCTCGGGGCTGACCACGCCGCCACCGCCGTTGCCGCCCCACTGCACGGTGCGCACCCAGTCGGAGACGTACGTGTCGTCCAGCCAGGGGAACTTCAGCTTCACCCAGCCGCGCTGCCCGCTGCCCGGCTCCCGGACGTCGGTGACCACGGCGACGGCCAGCCCCGGCATCCGCGGCCCGCGCGGCGGTGCGCCGGCGCCGGTGACCAGCCCGGCCAGCGAGCGGTCGGGGGCCGCGCTGACCACCACGGTGGTGCGGTAGCCGCGGAACGGCTCGAGCAGGTGCCGGACGGCGGTGGCGGTGTAGCGGCCGGAGAAGGCGGCGCCGACGTTCCCGAGGGCGACGGCGGTGCCCGCCCGCAGCCGCGGGTTGCCCTCGACGACCGCCTCCAGTTCGCCGAATCCGGCGGCCACCGAGGCGGCCAGCGACCGCGCGACCGCGGAGGTCTCCGCCTGGGTGCGGTACGGGGTGTCGGCGACGGTCAGCCGGGCCCGGCCGGGGAAGGCGGAGGTCACCGCCGAGGGGCTCATCCCCGGCTGCACGGTGGGCGAGGTCACCGACGGCTCGGTGGCGACCAGGGCGCTCTTGGTGGTCACGTTCCAGCCGCGCGCCTCGACCGTGTCCGCGCCGCCCGCGCCGGTCAGCACCCCGCGCAGCTCCAGCAGGTTGCGGCCGTACTCCAGCACCAGCGGGCTCTGCGGCGCGGGTGTGGAGGGGGCCGGTGCGCCGGAGGCGGGTTCGGGCCGGACGAACTCCAGCCGCCCGTCGTCGTCCACCCGCACCTGGGCGCCGCTCTCCTGCGCGAGGAACTGGAGGAAGTCCCAGTCCGGGACGTTCGCCTGGGACAGCTGCTGGTGGACGACCGGGAAGGAGTCGACCCGGCCGCAGGCCAGGCCGGCGCCGGCGGCGACCGCGCGGACGATGTCGGCGGTGGTCATGTTGCGGAAGGCCTTCACCCGGCGCCCGCGCATCAGCCGGTGGGTGACCGCCGAGGCCCGCACCACGGTGTACGAGCCGGTGGTGTCCACCTCCAGCTCCAGCGCCGTCACCTCGCCGGTGAACAGCCGCACCCGGGTGTTGCCCTGCACGGTGACCACGGACACCGTCAGCCGGGTGCCGATGGTGATGCCGGTCGCGGAGAGGAAGGTGTGGTCGGCGTCCCGGAAGGACAGCACCGCGGTGTCGGGCAGGCCGACGCTCTCCTCGATGTCGCAGGACACCAGCTGGGTCACCCAGATCGGCGGCAGCGGGCCCGGCGCCTCGACGACGGGATCCGCGGCGAACGGCCGGCCGCCCCGGGCCTCGGGGGTGGTCATCGGCGGCCGCCGTGGGTGAGTTCGTCGATGCTCGGCACGATCAGCTCCGCGCCGGGCACCAGCTTCAGCGGGTCGTCGATGTCGTTGGCCTCCGCGATGGTGCGCCAGGCCGTGGCGTCCCCGTACGCGCGCCAGGCGAGCAGCGGCAGGCTGTCGCCGGCGATCACCCGGTGGGTGCTGCGGGCCTCCGGGGAGCCGGAGGTCGGGTTCTGGCCCGCCGGGTCGACGCTGGCCTCGTCGATGGAGAGCGAGCAGACCGCCCGCAACGGCTTGCCGTCCACGTCGAAGAGCGAGTAGGTGACCGACAGGCCGGTCAGCACCCCGTTGAACGACGTCGTCTTCAGGGTGCCCCAGTCCAGCCGGATCCAGGGGCTGGCCGGCGTCTTGCGCGCCAGGCTGGCCGGGGTGGGCACGCAGGCCGTCATCAGCTGCTCCACGGCCCGCTCCACCGAGTTGTCGTGGGTCGCGGTCGAGTCCAGGAACACGTCGAGGGAGAGCGAGCGCGGGCCGCTGCCGACGAATTCGGGCAACGCGGACTCGCCCGCCATCCGGGACGGCGTGCGCCGCCACTCGGTGGTCTTGCGCAGCACCAGGGACGCCGGGTTGAACTGGAGGCGGAGCTGGGCGAGCACGCCGCCGGGCTGGGCGCCGACCGTCGACGGGGGCTCCATGATGGTCAGTTGGGCCCGGGTGACGCTGGCGGGGACCGCTGCGGGCATCCTGGTGCTCCTTGCGTGGGTGGGGCGGCCGGTGAGGCGGGCGGACTCGGTGCGGGACGGGTGCGGGGCGTGGCGGGTGCGGGGCGGGCTCGGTGCGCGGCGTGGCGCCGGGTCAGGCCGGGCGCAGACCCGCGTGGGCGATCTCCAGGGTCTCCACCGCCGGTTGGGAGCTCGAGGGGTCGAAGGACGGCCCCTCCCAGCGCACCGGGACGATGCCGAGCACCTGCCAGCCGATGATCCGGCTCAGGTCGGGGCGCAGCGCCACGATCTCACCGTCCTTCGGTTCGACCTTCCGGACGATCTCGGACAGCCAGCGCGTGATCTTGGCGCTGTCCGCGGTGACGGCGCGGGTCAGCGTGATGTTCGTCCAGGTGATGCGGCCCGGCAGCTGCCAGGAGAAGCCGTTGTTGCCGCCCTCGGCGTACTGCTCGATCTCGACCTGGGCGCCGAGCCCGGAGCAGGTGGTGAACTCGCCCAGGTCGTTCCCGCCGATGCTCAGGCTGAAGAAGACGCTGCTGGCGAAGATGTTGTCGGTCATCGGTCCCGCTTCCTGCTTCCGGTCACGTCGCTGCGGCCCGCTGTCGGCCGTCCGTCTGGTCCACGGTCTTCCGTCCGCGCCGTGGTGCGCGTTTCCGGTCTCGCTCAGCGGCGCATGTCGTACGGTTTGCCGCTGCGCTCGCGGCCCCTGCGCAACTCGGTGCGCAGCAGCCGGCCGACCGGTTCGACCAGCCGCCGGGCCAGTTCGTCGAGGTCGGCGGGGTCGGCGGGCGGCTCGGCGGGCGGTCCGCCGGGGGCCTTCCCGGGAGTCGAGGCGGCTCGGGACGGCGCGGCGGGCTGGGACGACGGGGCGAGTTGCACCGTGGTGGGGGTGCGCGCCGGCACGGCGGTCAGCGGGATGCCGGTCAGGCCCGCCTGTTCGGCCACCCGCTGCAGCAGCCGCGCCGTGCCGGGCGGCTGGGTCGCGGGCGGGGCCGTGGTGGCGGCGGACCCGAGCGGCAGGGCCCGTGCCACGACGGGTGCGGAGGCGCTGAGGGGCTGCCGCGGTGCCGGTGCCCGGCCGGTGACCGCGGGGGCCGCGGCGCCGGGAGAGTGCGCCGGGGACGGCTGCGCGGACGGTTGGGGGGACAGCTGCGGGCCCGACTGCGGCAGCCGGGACGGCGCGGGCAGGCGCTGGACCGCCGGAGCCTGCACGGGCCTGAGCCGCACGACCGGCGGCCGCTGGGCGACCGGTGCGGCGGCCGGCGAACCGGCGGCGGCGCCCGGGCGCCCTGCGGGCATCGGCGCGGCAGCACTCTGCGACGCCGGACGGCCCGTGCCCGCCGGTCCGGACTGCGCGGAGCCCAGGCGCGGTGACACGGGGGCGGCGGCCGTGGCGGCACCCGGGCGCACTGCGGATGCCGGCACGGCGGCCCCCTGCGGCAGCCCCGGGGCGCCCGCCCTCGGGGCCGACCCGCGGGCGCGACCGGGCCGTGCGCGCGGCGGGTCCGCGGGTGCGGCTGCGTCGCGGGCGGTGCCGGGGGTCGCCGGGCCCGCCTGGGCGGGCGCGTGACCGGCTGCCGGCCGGCCGCCCGCCCGTTCCGGGGTGCGCCGGGAGAACGCGCGCTGCACGGCGGCCACGACCCCGCGCGGGGCCTCGGCGCCGGCGGTGCGGCCCGGTGCCGCGGCCGGGCCCGGGGTCCGCGGCTGCGTCGACGTCGCGGGCGAGCCCTGCGGGTTGGCGGTCATGCCACCGTCTCCGCCGTCCGGCGAGCGCCGCGCGTGCGAACGCGGGCGCGGTCGGGGTGGGGCGCTCGGGGTCGCGGTCGGCTCGGCCGCCGGTGCGGCTGTCGGCTCGCCGCCCGTGCGGGCGGCGAGCGAATGCGCCCAGACGGCCGGGACCACGGGCCTGGCGGGCGCCGTGGGCGTGCCGACGGGCGTGCCGGCGCCGATGGCGGGCGGCGCCGTCGAGCCGGCGAGGGCGAACGGCATCCGCCGCTCGCCGAGCAATCCGCGCCGCCGGCCGGTGAGTTGCCCGGCCCGTTGCACGCCCAGGCCGCCGGACGCCGGGCGGGCGGGAACCGTCGGCCGGACGGTCGGTGGAACCGTCGCGGGAGCCGCCTGGCCAGCGCCCGTTCCCGGCGGGGCGGCGACCGGGCCGGCGGCAGCGGGGCCACCGGGCGGGGCCGCGGGGACCGTCGGCTGCCCAGCCGCCCGGGAGCGCCGCCGCGGGCTGCCGCCGGGCGTGGGCGCGCCGGGAGTGGTCGCCGTTCCCGGCGGGAGGTTCGTGAAGGCGGCGCGGCCGGCCGCCGGTGCGCTGGTGCCGTGCTCCCCGCCGGAGGGCGCGGACCGGCCGCGGGCGGTGGGGGCGGTCGGAGCTGCCGATCGGCCGGCACGGGCAGCCGGCGGCGCGGCGGGCGCCGCAGCGGCGGTCGGATCCGTGGCGCCGTCACCGGGGCGCAGGGCGGCGCGCTGCACGGGCAGGCCCTCCCCGGCGGCTGGGGAGGCAGTGGTGGCGGCAGCGGGAGCGGCTTCGGCGGCGGCCGCCGGAGCCGTGCTCCGCCGGACCGGTCGGCCCGCTCCGAGCAGGGGCGCGGTGCTACCGGCCACGGCCGCTGTCGGCGGCAGCGCATCGAGCGGCGCCCCCAGGCCCGTCCGCGTGCGCGCGGGCGCCGGGTCGGGCTGAACGGGCAGGTCACGCCCGGGGGCGGGCGCGGCGGGTGGGTGCGGCAGGGCAGGCGTGGGCGTGGGCGCGGACGGCGCGTCGGCGCCCCCGGACGGCGCGCGCTGCACCGATGCCCCGTCAACCGGCTCCCGGGCACCGCCGGACGGCGGCTGACCGCCCCGTCCGGCACCGGTACGGGCGCGGCGAACCGGAGCGGCGGCGGCACGGCCCGCGCCGGCGGACGGCCGGGCGGTGCCGTCGGTACCGCTCGCCCGGGCAGCGGCGGAGGATGAGCCGGTGGACCCGGCGTCGGCGGACACCACGGGCATCACCGGAGCGCCCGAGGCGGCAGCCGCCGGCCGGGGGCCGGTGGAGGCCAGGGGTGAGGCGCTCGAGGGCAGCGTGGTCAGGGGCTCGCCGAGGACCGGGCGGCGGGTGGGCGTGCCGGTGCCCGCCGCGGTGGCGCGCTGGACCACGGGTTCGCCCTGCGCGGCCCGCCCTGGCGCGGCGGTGGCGGCCGCACCCGGCGGCGTGCCGACGACATCGGCCTCGCCGCTCTCGGACGGGCGGGTGCGGTCGGCGGGCGCTGCTGCCGGCGGCACGGACGGCGGCAGCACGGCCGCAGCACGGTTCGACGGCTCGGCCGCGCTCCCCTGGGCGGCGCTACCCGCGGCGGCGGTCCGCCCGGGAACGGCCGCCACCGGGCGCACGGACAGGGCCCGGGGGCGCCGGGCCACGGTCAGCGGTGCGCCGACGGGCCGCGGCCGCACCGCGCGAGGTGACGGGCCCGCCGCGCCGCTGCGCGGGGAGGCGTCGGCCGCATCGGCCGTCGGCGCGGCGCTCCGGGCCGCTCGCTCCGGCGCCGTACGGGCCGTCGGTGCGGCCGGGCCGGCTGCACCACCGGGCCGGGCAGCAGCACGCTGGGGAGCACCGGGCGCGGCAACGCCGGTCCCAGGAGCAGTGGTTCGGGCGTCACGTGGCCCGGCCCCGGCGGGCGTCCGCCCGTCCGGCGCCGGGGCGGCGGAGGTGGTCGCACCGCCGCCGGAACCCTCGCGCGCGAGGTCCCGGCCGGCCCCGCCCCCGCGCGTCGCGGGCGCCGTGCGCGGACCGGAGCGCACCGGGAGGCGCCGCAACCGTACGGAGCGCTGGACCGGTCGGGCCTGCCGGGGGCCGGGAGCCCCCGACCGGCCGTGCTCCGACGGCTGTTCCGCCCCGGGCTCCACCGGGGCGGCGGGCACGACGAGTTCGTCCCCGCCCGTGCGGACGGGAGCCGGGGAGCCCGGCCTGGCCACTGCCCGCAGGATGCCCGCCGGGGCGGTCGGAAGGACCGCGTGGCCGAGCGGGCCGCAGAACGAAGGGTCCTGCCAGGAGGCCAGCCGGGAGCGGAACGCCAGGCCGTCGCTGACGCCGGGCGCGGCCGCGGCCAGGGTCGGGACGAGCGGGCGCACCGCGCGCCACCCTCCGTCCGCCGCCGGGCGCCGCTGGACGGCCCCGACGGCCCCGACGGCCCCGACGGCGCCACCGGTGCCTCCGGTGCCGACACCGTCCGTCGCGCCGCTGGGCACCCCGGCGGACGGGCCGCCGGACAGGCCGGCCGACGCGCCGTCCGAGCGGCCGCCCGGGGCGCCGGAGGACGCGCCGCCCTCGCCGCCCCTGCGGCGGCCGATCCAGTCCCGAACCCCCACCGGTTCACCCGCCTTCGCTGATGCGGGTGTTGAGCCGCGCGATCTCGCGCACCCACTGCCCGCGTTCGCGGTGGGTGAGGTCGAGGATGTCCTCCCGCTGCCAGTGGAAGTGGTAGGCGATGTACGCGATCTCCTCGTACAGCCGAGCAGGCGCGTACGTCACGATTCCCCCAGGCGCCCACCGGCGAGGTCGACCTCGAAGGCGCCGTCGCAGTGCGGGCAGGTCACCGCGGCGCGCGTGTGGCCCTCGCTGTTGATCCGCTGGTAGAGGTCCTGGAGGAACGCCACGTCGGTGGCGTACATCCGCTCCACCACCCCGGCGTGCACGTCGGTGATGTCGCCCAGCCTGGTGATGACGTGGCTGAGCAGCACCACGCTGAGGTACGCGGGGTTCTCCTTGACCCGCAGGTCGATCTGCGGCATCAGCTCGTCGCGAGCGGTGGCCAGGCGCATGGTGCCGTGCCGGTGCACGGTCCCCTCGTCGTCGACGTAGCCGAGCGGCAGCTCGAACTCGAACTCGGTGTGCGGGGCCCGTCCCCGGGGCCCGGACGGGCCCGTCTGCCCCGGGGCCGGCTGCTGCGGTGCGGGGTCCTGCGGGGCCGGGGCCCCCTCCAGCAGCTCGTCGAGGCCGATCCGTCGCCTCACTCTACGCTGATCTCCTCGAACACGATGGTCACGGTCTCCGTCGCGGCACTGGACTCGCCCGCGCTGAGCGTGGGGCCCTCCCAGCGGCTGGCCCAGGCGTTGGTCAGCTGGATGCGCCGCAGGGTGGCACCGGTGGTGTCCTTGACCTCGATGGTGAGGTTCTGCCGCGCGGTGTTGATGGCCCCGTTGTTGAGGGTTTCCTTGATCCAGTCCGTGAACGCGCCGCTCTTGTCGAGGCCGCGGGTGATCGTCACCTCGCCGGGCAGCCGGGCACCGGGCTGCTTGCGGACGATCAGCTTGCCCTCCTGGGTCACCTGCTTGTACTCGACGACGTCCTGTTCGACCGTCAGGTTGCTGATCTCCTTGACGGACTCGACGTTGTAGCCGCCGAGCTGGACGCCGAATATGTGTGTGGAGAGCGGATCGCCTTCAGCCATGGCTGGTTGTCACCTTCCGATGCGATGGGTTTGCCGACCTGACGGCGGTCACTCGTTGACGAGGCTCGTGCTGTCGGAGAACTGGGACAGCCGGAAGACCACGAACTCCGCGGGCTTGACCGGCGCGACCCCGATCTCGCAGATCACCTGGCCGAGGTCGATGGACTCCGGCGGGTTGTTGTCGCGGTCGCACTTGACGTAGAAGGCCTCGGCCGCGGTCTGGCCGAACAGCGCCCCGCGCCGCCACTCCTCGGTGAGGAACGCGGTGATGTTCCGGCGGATGCTGGACCACAGCCGGTCGTCGTTGGGCTCGAAGACGACCCACTGGGTCCCCAGGAGGATGGACTCCTCCAGGTAGTTGAAGAGCCGGCGCACGTTCAGGTAGCGCCAGGCCGGGTCGGAGGAGAGGGTGCGCGCGCCCCAGATCCGGATGCCGCGCCCGGGGAACGCCCGCACGCAGTTGACGCCGATCGGGTTCAGCAGGTCCTGCTCGCCCTTGCTGAGGCGGAGTTCCAGGTCCACCGCGCCGCGGATGACCTCGTTGGCCGGCGCCTTGTGCACACCGCGCTCGGCGTCGCTGCGCGCCCAGACCCCGGCGACGTGGCCGCTCGGCGGGACCAGCACGTTGCGGCCGCTCGCCGGGTCGAAGACCTTGATCCACGGGTAGTAGAGCGCGGCGTAGCGGGAGTCGAAGCCCGCCTCCTCGTTGCGCCAGGTACGCATCCGCTGGGCGTTCAGGCCGGGCGGCGGGTCGAGCACGGCGATCCGGTCGCCCATCTGCTCGCAGTGCGACATCACCGCCAGCTGGACGGTCCGCAGGCCCTCGTCGTCGATGTCGCCGCGCTGGTAGGCGCTCATCAGGTCGGGCACCGCGACCATGGTGATCTCGTCGATCGCCTCGAGGCCGGAGAAGCCGGTCCGGGCCGCGGCGTCGCCGACGTACTCCGCCGGGTCCAGCCGGGTGCCGGGGGCGGTGGCCGGGACGGGCGCGGGGGCGGCGGCGAGGCCGTGGGTCGCGCGCTCGGGGCGGCTCGGGGCGGTGCCGGGCTGCTCGGCGACGGCGATCAGCTTGGACTCGCGCAGCTGGGTGACGACGTAGCCCTTGGTGTTCCTGCGGGTCGAGACGTCGTACGTCTCCACGACCTCGCTGCCGCGGCGGACCAGCACCCGGAAGCGGTCGTCGGGGACGTTGTCGCCCTCGACGTCGGCGATCTCGACGGACACGTCGCCGCCGGCGCCGGGCAGGGCCGAGTACAGGAAGCCCGCGATCGCGACGGGCGGGGCCGCGCTGACGGCCGGGGCGGGGGTGCCCGAGGCGGCCTGGCGGGCCGGGTCGCCGACCCGCACGACGTAGGCGGAGCCGCCGCCGTTGGCGAAGAAGCCGTAGACCGAGTGCGCCAGGTAGGTGCCCTCGGTGAACCCGCCGAAGCGCTGGACGTACTGGTCCCAGTTGGTCACCAGCGTGGGCTCGTGGAAGGGGCCGGTCTCGGCGAAGCCGACGAAGGCGGCGACGGCCGTGCCGACGCCCTCGATCGGCCGGGCACCGGACTGGACCTCCTCCACGTACACGCCCGGGGTGAGGTACGACGGCATTCGCGCTCCTTCGGGTGGCCGGTCATTCGCCGATCATTCGCCCACGAGTCTGCTGCCCCGGCACCGTCCGGGGACATGTCCCGAGGGCCCCGACCGGGGGCAGGAACGACTGCCCCGGCGGGCAGCGTGACTGGTCCGCGCAGCCGGAGGCGCCCCGGGCCGCCGGACGGCCGGGCACCTCCGGCCCGCCGGGCGGGTCAGGCGTGCCCGGCGTCCGCGAGGACGCCCAGCCACGGGCCGAACTCGCTCTCCAGCACCAGCCGGCCGAGCTTGCGGTACTCCCCGACCACCGCGGCGACCAGTTGCGCCATGCCCAGCGGGGCACCCGTCCCGGCGGCCAGGTACGCCGCAGAGACCGCGCAGGCCCGGATGGAACCGCCGGCGAGTTCGAACCGCCGGGCGCAGAAGTCCAGGTCGAGGTCGTCCCCGCGGGGCAGCCGCGGCCCCAGGCAGCGGTCCCACAGCAGGCGCCGCTGCGCCTCGTCCGGCAGCGGGAACTCCGCGATGACGTCCAGCCGCCGGGTGAACGCCTCGTCGAGGTTGGCGCGCAGATTGGACGTCAGCACGGCGATGCCCTCGAAGGACTCCATCCGCTGGAGCAGGTAGGCCGTCTCCACGTTGGCGTGGCGGTCCTGGGCGTCCTTGACCTGCGAGCGCTTGCCGAACAGCGCGTCCGCCTCGTCGAACAGCAGGATGCCGTTGACCTGCGCGGCCTCGGTGAAGATGCGTTCGAGGTTCTTCTCGGTCTCGCCGACGTACTTGTCCACCACGGTGGACAGGTCCACCACGTACAGCTCCATGCCGAGCTCCGCGGCGACCACCTCGGCCGACATGGTCTTGCCGGTGCCCGACTCCCCCGCGAACAGCGCGATCACGCCGTTCCCCCGGCCGCCGCCCGGCCGCATCCGCCACTGCCCGAGCACCTGGTCGCGGTGCCGGGCCCGCAGCACCAGCTCGCGCAGCCGGGCCGCGGTCGGGTCGGGCAGCACCAGGTCGGCCCAGCCGACCGCCGGCTCGATCCGCCGGGCCAGCCGGGCGAGGCCGGCCGCGTTCTGCGCCCGCACCGCGGCCCGCAGGTCCCCGGCCTGCACCGGGCGCTGCTCGGCGGCGGCCGTCCTGGCGGCCACGGAGGCGGCCCGCTCCAGCTTCTCCCGGTCCACCCGGTAGGCGGCCACGGCATCGGCCAGTCCCTCGGCCAGTTCTGCGCTCAGCGGCGTCCCGGCGGCGGCCAGCGCGCGCGACCACAGCTCGGTCCGGTCCCCCGCGTCGGGCGCCGGGGCGGTGACCACCACGGGGCTCTGCCGCGCCCAGGCCGGGTCCCACACCTGCGGGCCGTACACGATCAGCGGGACACCGGCGAGTTCCGCGCACAGGTCGCGCAGCAGCCCGGCGCGCTCGGGCCGGTCGGCCCGGTCGGGTTCGAGCCGGTCCAGCGGTCCGAGCACCACACCGCCGCCGCCCAGCCGGGCCTCGCGGGCCAGCACCCGCAGGGTGCCGCCCGGCGGGCGGGCGGCCAGCGCGGCCGCGTCGACCACCAGGGGCGGTCGGCCGTCGGCCGCGAGGGCGGCCGCCGCCAGCGGGCCGGCGTGCCCGCCGCGGTCCAGCAGGTAGACGAGCCCGCCGTCCGCCGCGGCCGCGCGCAGCCGCTCGACGGACTCCGCGGCCGCTGCCGGCACGCGGCCCGGAGCCGCTCGGCGGGCCAGTCCGGCGAGTGCGTCGTCCGGCGCGTCGTCGCCGAGCAGATGGGCCGTCACCCGGTCGGGTACCCGCAGGGTGCGGGAGAGCAGCGGGCGTTCCGGTTCGGTGACCTCCAGGAGGCCGCCGGCGACCAGCGGAGCCTGTCCGGCGAACCGGAAGCGGCCGGCGCCCGCGCCCTGCAGGCCGCACAGTTCGAGAGCCAGGGCGACGGTCGCCCGGCGCCTGGTCAGGTCGTCGTTGAGGTAGCCGTAGAACTGTTCGAAGCGGTGGTCGAGGTCGGGGGCCATGGCCACCAGCAGCAGGTCGACGTCCACCGGGAGCAGCCCGAAGGCGGCGGCGAGCCGCGCGAGCCGGGAGCCGGGCGGTGGCGTGGAGCCGTCGGCGGCGCCGAGGGGGCTCGCCTCGCCGGTGTGCGCGGTGACACCGGCGTGCGCGGTGAGACCGGCGTGCGCGGCGAGACCGGTGTGGAGGGTGCGACCGCCGTCACCGGCCGCGGTGGCGCCCAGGCCCGCCGCGGCGGAGGCCGCCAGGATCCGCTCGACCGCCTCGGGCCCGAGGTACTGGCCGCGGTACGGGTCGTCCGGGTCCGGGTCGTCGGCCCGGCGCTCGCGCACCGCGGTGCGGACGCGTTGCTCGACGCGGTGCAGCCGTTCCCAGAGGTGGTCGAGGCCCGCCGGGAGCCCGTTCGCGGCGCCCGCCGACGGTCCGGAGGCCGAGCGGGAGGAGGTGGCGGAGGCGGCCGGTGCGTCCGGTTCGAGGTCCACGCTCATCGCGCCCTGCCCCGCGGTCGACGGCCCGGCGGCAGCCCGCGCTCCCGGGGCGCGGCGAAGCCGTCCGGCCCCGGGTCCGTGCCGCCCTGGTAGCGCAGTCGGCGGCCCGGGCCGTCGGCGGGCGCCGTGCCGTCCCGGGTGGCGTCCTCGGCGCGCAGCACCAGCCCCTCGGTGACCGGCGGGCCCGCCGGGGTGAGCCCGCCGGGCAGCGGGGCGAGCACCCTCAGGTCGATCGAGGGCCGCAGTTCCCCGCCGAGCGCCGACCAGACGTCGGACACCGACGGCAGGCCCGTGTCGCGCCCCGCGATGTCGAGTTCGACGGTGAGTCCGAGCTCGGCGAGCGTCCCGGTGAGCATCCGGGCGGGCAGCGCCTCCACGGCGGTCACGCACTGCAACACCTCGGCCAGCAGGCGGTGTTCGTCCTGCGGCCGGTTGGTCCAGACGGTGACCAGGTAGCCCAGCTCGAACCAGCGCGGGGCGGCGCGGTGGCCCACCACCATGCCGTCGGCGTCGTACGCGGCGATGACGCCCGTCTGCCGACGGCCCGTCTCCTCGCGGATGCCGTACAGGAAGACGCTGACCGTCGGCGCGGTGCGCCGGGCCGCGAGGTCCCGGGTGGGCGCGTCGAACACGACCTCGATCCCGCGCTCGGGCAGTCCGGTCTCGGCGAGCAGCAGCCGCAGCGCCTCGTCGACCTCGTGGATCACCGTCGCTCCACCTCCCCCGGCGGGCCGATGCTGCCCTCGACCACCAGGAAGGGCGTGGTGACCGGGGAGAACCCGGGGCCGTCGGCGGTGATGGTGCGGGGGCCGGTCTCGTCCTTGGGCAGGATCAGCAGCTGGCCCGCGAAGGTCCCGTCGGCGCGCGGGTAGGTGGGGGCCGCGGCGGCGGTGATGCCGGGCTGCCAGGTGAACCGCACCGGCGCGCCGGGCGGGAAGTCGGTGCCGCGGACGGAGGTCACGAAGCCGGGCTTGCCGATCGGCGGCACGGCGACGATGCGCGGCTGGAGGATGCGCAGCGGGGTGCTCGCCCGGTGCGGGCCCGGGACGGCGTCGGTGCCGGTCGTCGTCAGCTCGGCGCTGATGGTGGTCTCGGTGGCCGCCACGGGCGCCAGCACCACCCGGACCACCTGGCTGCCGCCCGGGCCGAGGTCGGCCAGAGCGCAGCTGCCGCCCCGGCAGCCCGGCGGCAGCGCCTCGGTGGGCATTCCGGCGGGCAGGCCGAGGGTCAGGCGCAGCCCGGTGGCGAGGGCCCGCCCGGTGTTGCGCACGGTGTAGCTGACGGTCACCCGGCCGCCGACGTAGCCCGGGTTGGGCTGGGCGTCGACGGACACGGCGGGTCCGGCGAGTGGCGGCGGGGCCGGTGCCGGCCCGGGCGTGACGGCCGGGGAGGCGGGCGGCGCGGGGGCGGGTGTCACGGTGGGGCTCGGTGCGGGTGTCGGGGTGGGTGTCGGCGTGGCCGTGGGTGTCGGTGTGGCGGAGGGCGAGGCGGTCGGCGAGGGGGTGGCCGGGTCCTGCACCGGCAGGAGGGTCTCGGCGAAGTCGTCCCCGGGGTTGGGGTCGACGACCGTGCCGGTGACGCTCCAGCCGAAGGGCTGGGTGCCGCTGCGGGTGCCGATCAGCCGGGCGGTCACCCGGACGGCGGTTCCCGGTGCCAGCGTGCCGAGTTCGCAGCGCATCGCCGCGGCGTCGCACTGCCCGACGGGCGTGGTCAGGCCGCCGAGCCGGGCGCCGGTCGGCACGGAGACGGTGAGGACGGTGCCGGGTGCGGGCGCGGGGCCCTTGTTGGTGACGGTGACGGTCACGTCGGTGCCTCCGTCCAGGGGGACGGCGGGTGTCCGGGCGGGGGCGCTCAGCGCGAGGTCGACGGACTGCTGGACGGACGGTTCCTTCTGACGCCCCGGCAGCCGGCGGTCCAGCGGGGTGAAGGTGCCGGCGGCGAGGTCGTAGACGGCCAGCCCCTCCGGCGAGTCGGGCGGCAGGGCCCGGCGGGAGGTGAGCACCAGCTGGGCGCCGTTCGCCGTCCAGGCGACGTCGCGGGGCTGGAACGGGCCGGTCTCGGAGGTGTCCGGCAGCGGCTGGGTGCAGGCGCCCTTGCGTCCGCGCAGCCCGGCGGGCAGCACCACCGAGCAGTCGGTGCCGGTGGGCGAGGTGACCACCACGCCGTCCTGGCGGTTGTTGCCGCCGTCGCCGGCCTTGCGGTTGAAGGCGATCCGCTTGGCATCGGGCGAGAACGCCGGGCTGTCGTCGATGACGTTGCAGCTGCCCGGGCAGGCGGCCCGGCTCAGGTCGTTCTGCCGGGTGAGGTCGTCGGCGGCCACCGTCCAGATGTGCACGTTGCCGGCGTTGCCGTTGATCACGGCGGTCCTGGAGAAGGCGATCAGCCTGCCGTCCGGGGACCAGGAGGGTTCGCCGTCGGAGGCCCCGGTCTGGCCGGCCGGCGGGGCGACGGTGCCGACGATCGCTCCCGTGGCCACCTCGGCGACGAGGAGGCGTCCCGGGCGCGCCGGGGCCCGGTCGGTGCCCGGGGCGCTGCGGCTGAACACCATCAGCCGGCCGTCCGGCGAGAGGGCGGGGTCGGTGTCCCGGTCGAGCGGGCCGCGCCCGGCCAGGTTCATCGGGCGCGGGTTCGAGCCGTCGGCGTCGGCGAGCCAGATCCGCTCGATCCGGCCGGCCGGCGAGTCCTCGTAGCGGGTGACGACGATCTGCCGGCCGTCCGGCGTGTAGGTCTGCCGTTCGAACCAGGGGTCGTAACCGGGGCGGGGGTGGAAGAGCGGGTCGGCCGCCGGGTCGGGGTTGGTGTTGGTGTCGGCGGCCGGGTCCTCCGTGAGCACGCTGATGCCGAGGTCGCGCGGGTCGGCGCCGTCCGGGCGGACGTCCTGGACGTCGGCGACGTTGGCGGCGGAGGCGCTCGTCTGCTCCACCACGGGGCCGCCGTCGGCCTGGGTGCCCAGCCAGGTCGGGTTCGCGATCAATCGGTTGGTGCTGTACAGCAGTTGGGGGTCGGTGCAGGAGCAGGTCGGCGCCCGGTACAGGTTCACCACCGGCGGCTGGGACGGGTCGGGCTGCTGCCCGGGCGCGGGGGCGTCGGGCCGGTCCGGGCTCAGGAAGAGGACTCCGGTGCCGTCGGCCAGCCAGGAGGCGGAGCCGGTGTGCCAGGTGGAGCCGGTGCCGGGGAAGAACGCCTTGTCGCCGCCGGTGGGAGAGGTGAGCATCAGGGTCCGGCCCTGGTCGCCGCCCTTGTCCCAGGTGTAGACGATCTCGTTGCGGTGCGCGTCGTCGTTCTGCGGGTTCCACGTCGGGTCGACGGCGTTGCCGGTGGTCACGTTGGTGATCCTGACCGGCGCCCCGCCGTCGAACGGCCGCAGGTAGACCTGGGTGTGCGCCGGATCGCCGGTGCACGCGTACGCGACCCAGCGGCCGTCGGGCGAGACCGTCGGGTGCGTCTCGTCGGCCGAGCCGTCGGTGAGGCGGCGCAGCCCGCTGCCGTCCCGGTTGACCACCCACAGCACGTGCTGCCCGGTCGGCTCCAGCGCCTCGAAGACGACGCCCTTGCCGTCCGGGGCCAGCGCGGGGTGGGCGGTGTCCATGCCGGTGGTGAGCTTGCGCACGGCGCCGGCCGCGTCGCGCAGGTAGACCTGCGGCAGCGGGCCGTCCCGCAGGCTGGTGAAGACCAGTTCACCGCCGCGGGCCGACGGGTCCTGGTCGAAGTGGATCGGGCCGGGGCCGAACAGCGGGGTGCTGGACGCCGCTCCGGTCACCCGGCCGAGGCCGCGGTGGTTGGTGCCGGCGAACAGGATCCGCCCGGCGGCCGGGTCGGCCGAGGCGGTCGGCGCCGTGGAGCCGCCCTGCCCTTCGGGGGCGGAGCCCAGGGTCAACACGGCCGCGGCCAGCGCGAGCAGGACCGCGACGGCGGCGCGGGCCGGCCGCCGGACGGGGCGGGGGGTGCCGGTGGCGGCGATCACGCACGACCTCACAGGGTGGCAGGGGCGGACTCCCTGGCAGTCTCACCGGCTCGGGCGCCCGGGAAC
>NZ_JBEPAK010000126.1:0-20936 GCF_040298565.1 Kitasatospora sp. NPDC001539
CGCCGCTGTGCAGCGGCGACCAGGACGGCGCACCGGCGGCCCCGGGGCAGGTCGGCAGCGATGGCGGCGCGGGCACCCTGGGGGAGGGTGTCGCCATCGCTGCGGGCACTGCCGCTTGCCGCCCGCCGCGGCTCAGCCCATCGTGCAGGCGAGCTGGGCCTTCACCGCGTTGCGGAGGTCCTCCTGGGCACGGCAGTCGGCGCTGAAAACGTCCTCCCACTTGGGGCTGACGACGTGGACGTTCACGATCTCGGTGATGATGTTGACGTTCCCCTGGGCCACGATGGTGTTGCGGGCGATCGCCACCTGAGACGTCGGAGCGGTCTGGGCACCGATGACGCCGCCTTCACCGTAGATCAGGTTGGTGATCTTGGTGTAGAGGGTGACCTCCCTCCCCTGGATGTTGTTGCCGACGATGGCAACCGTCCAGTCCTTGTAGTTGCGCTGCCAGGCGTAGTTGGTCCGCTGGTTCAGCGCGGACACGGCGGAGTACCCGAGCTTGGCGACCCAGTAGTGCTTGATCAGCGGGCGGCCGCCCGGGTGGTCCCGAGGGTGCGCCGGCTCTCCCAGCTGCACGTCGCCGATGCTCAGGCGGTCCGCCGAATCGGGCGCCGCACTCGCCGGTGCGGCGATGCCGCACGTGACGGCGAGGGCCGCAGCCCCGGCGACCGCAGCCGCCCTCCACTTCCCAGCAGGCCGCTGACTGACTGCCATTCCGGTACTCCTCGTCCCGTATGCCGACGATCACGCGGGCACGCACCCGCGCCCGCCACCGGGAAGCACCCGGCGACCTCGACTCTCGCCGACCCGGCACACTGCGGACATCAGTCATCTGACTGCACGGTGATCAAAGAGCTGACATATCCTCACCACCGTTGCAGATACGCTCGTTTGCAGCGCGGCCGACAGCCGACAGCCGACGGCCGATTCCGCTGATCGGTCGCTGAGCACCGGCGGTGGTTCAGTGAGGAGTCTCTGTCGTTGTGGGGGGGGCATCAGGCAAGGGGTGTTGACGCTGAAGGCCAGGAGGCCGTCCTTCGTGGTCTGCACGGTGACCAGGTACCGGCTCGACGCCTGGGACGCGTCGAGGACTGCGTCCACCTTGCCGTTGGCGCGCTCCCGGTAGCCGTCGATTGTGAAGCCCTGCTGTTCGAGCATCGTGCGGGCCTTACGGACGGCCTCGGGGTGCTGTTCGAGCGGGGTGGAGCTGTAGACCGCGTACGACAGCTTGTACCGGCCGTCCTGTCGGACCTCATCGCGGTTGCCGACACAGTCGCTGAAGATCGGTTCGACGCTGCTGGTGTCGAGGGTGACTCCGGCTGTCTGTGCCATGGACTCGGTCATGTGCTTCGCCCAGTCCTGGGCGTCCTGGCGGGACTTGACGGGGAGAGGATCGTCGGGACCGGGCGTGGACACGCATCCTCCGAGGATCAGTGGCAGGCAGAGCGCTATCGCGGCAACGCCCAGCCGTCGGGCTCCGACACGGCGTGCGGCGGGTCGTGGAAGGGGGAACGGCACAGTGGGATTCCTTGCGGCCGGGGCGGGGTGAGCAACCCGGAACAGCCAGCCCGGCCTGGTCGGCCCGGCTCCAGCGGTCACGGGGGAGGCGGCGGGCTGTCGCGCTCCTTGGGAACCGTAGTCGGCCGCTACCCCGACGATGATGCGACCCTGGTCGGCGAGGCTCTCGCCGCCCGCTGTGCCTGAACGTGCCAACCAGGAAGTCGTTCCCGCCGAACCGCTTGGAGAGCCCGCCACGGGGCCTTCCTCGGGCGGGGGAGCGCCCATCGGATCCTGGGCGCCTGCGAGCAGACGGACGCGGAGCCGCAGGTGCAGGTGCAGGGCGAGGGTTGAGTCATCGGGGGTGCCGTGGGCGGCTGACCTGGCGGTGAGTGTCCCCCGCTGGTCGGATCGGTTCGTCGGATCGGGCTGCGGAGAGTGAGCAGCCGCAGTGCTCGTCTGCGGCCGTCGGGTCCTCGTACGGGATACCGGTGGCCGGACCCTGGTGTGGGGCGCGGGTGGCTGGGCAGCCGCGTGGGCCGGAGTGCCGCATCAATCGTTGGAGGTTGTGATGATCATCAAGAAGCTGCATGACGCCGGTGTGAAGTCCGAGCACGCCTACCTGGCGGGCGTGGCGTCGATCGGGTTGTCGTTCGCCTCGTGGATGGTCTCCGTGAAGGCCGAGGCGGCCGGCCTGGACCGCGCCGACCGGTGGGGGATCTTCGTGGGCGAATGGGCGCCGACGTTCTTCTGCATGGGGCTGGCCCTGGCCCAGTACGAACGCGAGGGGAACCCGGTCTACGCGAACGACCCCAGACTGGCCACGGCCCCCTGAGCCTCGAGGAGCAGCACAGCTGACGGGTTGAACGCGGCGGCGCGCAGGGTCCGAAGGGTACCCGCGCGCCGCCGAACAGCCCGTTCCCCAGTGCGACCGTCCGCTGGGCAGGTCGGCTCAGTGGGCGCGGTCCTGGAGGTCCGCCATGGCGACGGCGGCACGGATGTACTTGTTCCGCCCGAGGTCGCCGATGCTCTTGATCTTCAACCCTTCGAGAGCGGTGCCGTGGGCGTCGGTCAGTCCGGCCAGGGCCGCCACCGGCGCCTTCAGCACCTCCTCCAGGGTGAGATTCTCGTACGCCTTGTCGAGGATCTTGTCGAGGTCCGCAGTCACCGTCATGGCACGTCGCCCTTTCCTGGTCGGAAGCGTTCTCCCGCCAGGAAACCCGCTCCCTCGGCGGTGCGCACCCCGGGCATGGCGCCCGGCTGAGGGTCCTGCACGGGACCGGCCGGGCACTCGGTGTTGTCGCGATTCCGCCTACCGCCCTCGGAAGTCCTGACCGCGGGTCGCTGCCCGTCCCTCCACAGGCCGCCGGGTCGCGGAAAGTCACAGTCAGCCTGCCGGCCATCGAACTGGGCGCTGTTCCGGCGTGCGCGGGCGACCGGGCGGTACGGGCCAGCCGGCGGCAGCCCGAGGGTGGCATGGCGGTGAGTCGCGTTGCGACCGTCAGAATTAGCGTGCCTTGAGCACGCTTTTTCTGTTACCGTAGGTGCGTGCTCAAGGCACGTATCGCCCGTACTCGTGCACTCACCGTTCGGGCTGTCACCACCTGCAACCGGAGGAACCCCCATGAACCGCACCGACGCACGCTCCGCCCTCACCGACCTGCTGCTCACCCCCGGTCTCGACCTGGACGAGGCCGCCGACCGCCACTTCGCCCCCGACTACCGCCAGCGCACCGACGGCAGCTGGGCAGACCGCACCGAGTTCCTCGACCACATCGCCCACCTTCGCACCGTCGTCGCGGGCGGCTCCGTCGAGGTCCACGACGAACTCTCCTCCGGCGACCGCTACGCCGACCGCCACACGATGGAGATCGTCAAGAAGGACGGCTCCACCGTCCGGATAGAGGTCTACCTCTTCGCCGAATTCGCCCCCGACGGCCGCTTCCGCCGCATCGAGGAGACCACCCTCATGCTCGAAGGCGACGAGGCCGACCGGAACCTCGGCAGCGCCCGCTGACCCTCACGCGAACCGCCGCGAGGCCGCCCGTTCTCCTCGACCCGCGGGCGGCCGGGTGCCAACGGCCTCGCCGGGGCGGGTGGCGGGCTTGGCCCGACTGAGGCGGGCCGAGATGCCCTTTCCGGTGGCAGGCTGGCCGGTCCGGCCTGCCACCGGAAAGGGCTGGATCTGGCATGGCGGACACCAGGCGGTACTGGGTGGTCCTGGTGTACGAACTGCAGTCCTACATCGAGTTGGTGGCGCCCGGTGGCAGAGGGTCACAGCTTCGGCCTCCGGTAGGGGAACGCCAGTAGGCCGGGTTACAGGGGGACGGAGGGCGCCTGGGTGGATCGTCAGTGCAGTGCGTCTCGATCCGCTGAGCACTCGGCGAGCAGTTGCACCACGGTCGCCACCCGTCCTCACCCGTTCCGGGTGGGGTGCCGGGCTCAGAACGGCGGCTGTCCGGGGCTGCGGGGCTTGCGGTCCGCGCCCTTAAGCAGGGCCAGGACTCGCTCGTGGGTGTCGCCGACACGGTCGGTCACCCGGACGCGCACGAAGACGTCGTCGATCTCCGCCATCGCCTTCTCCGTGAACCAGCCGACGAACATCAGCCCCTGGGCGGGGATCGGCCGACCCGGGCCGATGAGGTCGAGCGTGAAGTCCACTCGGGCCTCCAGGCCCACTGCCGCGAGTCCGGCCATCGCCTCGTGCCAGGTCCCCCAGCGGGTGGAGTCCGTGGCGCCGGCGGCCCGTGCTGTCGGGGTGAACCGCACCCAGTAGTCGACCTCCGTCAGAACTGCGACGTCCTGGGCACCGTTCATGACGTGGCAGGCCCACGCCAGCTCGCCGTCGGGGGTCACGTCGGCCATGACCCGGCCGAACCATCCCAGCGCCGGTCTCACAGCCCGTGCGTACTGGGCGCGAGCGAGGACGGCCCCGGCCGACGCCAGGACGGCTGCGACGGCAGCCTGGGTGTCCAGGAGATCGGCCTCCCACACTCCGGTCGGGTGCGCCAGGTTCTTCCGCACCAGTGCGTGTACGAGCAGCAGGAGGCTGAGACCCGCGAGCGCGACCGGCAGCCGCGCGAACCATGCACTGCGTTTGACCACCCGTTGCGCCGTTTCCATCCGCCGCCCCCCGCCGGATCGTCTGCGGTACTGAACGGCCGTCACGCCGCCGGAGTCCGGCAGTGCCACGTGCCGCACCGCCATCCCTACCCAGCGGGGCACCGGGGTAGGCGCGCCTTGGACAGCCGCTCCCTCCTCGCGGCCGCCGAGCGAACTCGTTGCTCATGAGGAGGGCGAGAGGGGCCGCGCGTGCGGGGCTGCTGTCGTGGGAGTCACGTTCTGGGGCTCGTGTCGGTATGTGGCGTCCAACTGGTCGCGAGGGCCCAGGACTCGGCGACCGGGATGACGAGGTCGACGACGGGATCCTTGACGTCGGCGTAGACACCGGTGTCGTGGACCGTGCCCGCGAGGACGCTCTTGAAGCGGGGATAGGCGGGGACTGCCTCGGGGTGCGCCCGGAACCAGTCGCGGAACAGCAGGGCGAGTCGCTCGTTGGGCGCCGAGCATGCGGACGTGCAGGTTGACGTCCCCCCAGGTCGGCCATGGGCTTGATCGAAGGCGCCGGCCGGGCAGCGCGACCGCGCAGCACTCGCCCGCCCCCCGCAGCTCGGGCCGCGGGGGGCGGGCAGTGTGCTGTGCGCTCAGCCGTCGATGCGGTGCTGGGTCCAGAAGGGGGTCAGGTCGACCGTGCTGACCGCCTGGGCGGCGGCCTTGAACTCGGCGGTGGTGGAGACGCCGTTCCAGTGGGACTGCGCGTAGTCGTGCAGCAACTTGGTCATGGTGGTGTCGCCGAGCTGGCGGCGCAGGTCGTGCAGTGCGCACTTGCCGTAGCCGTAGACGACGGTGGAGTAGCGGGAGGAGTTGGCGTCCCAGTACGCCATCGAGTTGGTGATCCGTTCGGCGGAGGAGGCCCAGGAGACGCTGTTCCAGCAGCCGTTGCCGGACTTGCCGAGGGCGAGGTCGGTGGCGTAGTCGGTGAACGCCTCGTCCAGCCAGGGGCTGGTGTACTCGTCGTCACCGACGATGCCGTAGAACCACTGGTGGCCTATCTCGTGGGTGAGCGCCGTGGTGCTGACCAGGTCGAGGACGAAGCCGGGGTACTCCATGCCGCCGAACCAGAAGTTGTTGTCGATCACCGCGTCCAACTCGCCGTACGGGTAGGCCCCGAAGCGCTGGGCGTGGGAGTCGACGGCGGAGGTCGCGGTGGAGAGCATCGAGTTGGCGTCCGAGGAGCTGATCCCGGCCACCGAGTAGATGTTGACCTTGACGCCGGCCGGCGAGGTGCCGGAGACCTTCGTGAACGGCCCGGCGGCCCAGGCGAAGTCGCGGACCTTGGCCGCGGTCGCCTTGGTGACGGTCCGCCCGGCGGTGCCGGGGGTGTCCACCGAGGTGCCGGTCGCGGGCACCAGCAGGCTCGACGGGTGGTCGAGCGTGACGGTGAAGTCCGACGTGAGCGAGTAGAAGGACTCGCCGTTGTTGGTGTACGGGTCGAGGTGCCAGCCGGCCGCGTCGCGGATCGCCAGCACCGGCAGGGCGTTGCCGAGGAAGTTGAACGCCCCGTCGTGTCCGAAGCGGTCGGCGCCGCTCGGTACGGTGATGGCGAGGTCGAATCCCACGGCGCCGCTCTGCCCCTGGGCCAGCGGCGCGGGCAGGGTGATCTTCAGCGCCGTGCAGTTGACCGAGAGCGCGGCGGGCGTGCCACCGGTCACCTTGCTGACGGTGATCGGGGTGTTGCCGGGGCAGCTGCCGTGCCAGTTGTCCCAGAGCCGCAGGTAGACCTCGTTCAGCGGGGTGGCCGAGGCGTTGGTGAAGCGCACGTCCTCGTGGCCGGTCCAGCCGGCACCGGTGCTGTCGCTGGTCAGGGCGACGGTGTAGCCGGGGGCGGCCGGGGTGCGCGTGGCGTCGCCGGGCTGCGGCGGGGTGGTGCCGCCGGAGACGTCCAGGGCGATGTCGTCCAGCACGAAGCTGGTCTGCAGGCTGGAGTCCTCGGCGCCGGTGAAGGCGAGGGTCACGGTCTGGCCGGTGAAGGCGGAGACGTCGATGCTCTTCTGCACGTACCCCGCCGCGGCGTCCAGGTTGGAGTAGGTCGCCAGGGTGGTGCCGCCGAGTTTGACGGTGAGTTTGTCGTACGCGGAGCTGGTGGTGGTCTCGGCGGTGTCGACGTGCAGCCAGAAGCGGAGCGTCGCCGTGCTGCACCCGGTGGGGAGGGTGACGGACTGCGAAAGGGTTTCGGTGTGGGTGGAGCCGTAACCGTCCAGCCAGGCGTAGGAGTTGCCGCTGTGGGCGCTCTGGCCGCTGTCGGTGGTGATCGTGCCGCTGTCCGCCGTCCAGGGCGAACCGCCGGACTCGAAGCCGCCGTTGGTGACGACCTGGGCGGCCGTGCAGTCCGCGGCGCTCGCCACGTTGGGGGTGGCGAGCGCCGCGGTGCTGGCGGCGGCGAACAGGGCGGCGGCGGTCAGGAAACGCAGGAATCTGCTCATCGAAGCCTCTCGAAGGAGTGGGCCGGGAGAAGAAGCGTGACAGCAACACGGCGTCCTTCGAAAGGGTCATGACAAGGGGGTGTCCTGGCGGACGTCGCCGCCGAAGCCGTCGGCCTGCGTCACCTGCTGCTTCGAGGGGAGGGTGCTCATCCGGGTGAAGAGGGCGAGGGAGGAGGGCTCGGGCGTGGCGATAGGCGTTCCCGATGGCCGGGGCTTCGGTGTCTTCGGTATTGCTACCGGTGGCCGCGGAGCCGGACGGGCAGGGACCGCGGCGCCCGGGGGCGCGGCGCCGACCCGGCCGCCGCGCTCCCGGAGGGCTGGAGGTGTGCCCCGTGCCCGGCAGTCGCGATCAACCGGCCGTCGGCGGCCTCCGCCCAGGCGCGGTCGGAGCCCAGCGGCTCTCCACCGCGACCGCGATGATCGCGCCGACCACGCCAACCGCCAGGAGCACTCCGAGCTGAGCCGCGGCCCCGTCCCTGGAATACGGGCTCCACAGCGCGTGAACGGTCAGAACCAGCGAGACCAGGCCGATCGGGGCGCCGGCGAGTGCCGCGGCCGCAGGGGCGTACCGACCGCGCCGCAGGCCCACCACCGCCACCAGGAGCAGCACCAGCTCGTACACCGGGAAGGCGGGGCTGAGCACACCGTCGAGCATGCTCAGGGAGCGGAAGAGGCCGAACATGAACGTGTGGCCCCACAGCACACCGCCGACCAGCACCCCCGCGACTGCGGCCAGACCGCGGCGCCAGGTGGCCGGGCCCAGCAGATCCCGCGGGGCGGCGAGCAGGATCAGCACCCACAGCGCCTGGGGACCGATCTGGAAGGTCAGTTCGACCAGGCTCCTGATCCACGCCGTGTGATGGTGCGACAGGTAGTCGAAATTGTCGACAAGCCAGGTCACGACCGCGAGCAGCACGGCGACCGGCCCGAGCAGCCGTGCGAGCGTCCACCGCCCGAACACGGCAGCGCCCGCCATGGCCAGGTACAACGCCTCGCTGCCCCGGCCGATCCAGTACGCGTAGCAGAACGGCGGGGCGGACGGAACCCACAGCGCCGCATCCCCGTGGCGCAGCCAGTCGCGTGCCAGCATGTAGAGGTCCATCAGCGAGATGCCCGCCGCCGCGGCGGCAGCGAACGGCGCGGCCATCGCCGCCAGCCGTGCGAAGGTGCCGCCGGACCTCAGGCCCAACCGAGCCCGCACGCCGTGCCCGGCCAGGTCGAACAGCTCGCGCGCGACGGCCCAACCCCCCGCGCCGGCCGTGATGCCGGCGAACACTGCCGTGATCTCCTCGCCCCACTCACGCCGGTACTTGGCCGGGTACAGGCGCAGAGCCCCCCTCAGAGCGCGGTCGTTCATGATGCGAAGGCCCCCTTCAGCCACGGGCGGGCGGCAGACAGCCGGCGATCGGCCTCGGCGGCGACGGCGCGCAGGCGTTCGGCCTCGGTGGTGAGCACCTCGCGGCCGGAGTCGCTGAGGGCGTAGGTGCGACGGGCCCGGCCGTCGACGATCTCCTCGCCCTCGACCCGGATCAGGCCCTGGCCGAGCAACCGTTCCAGCGCGCCGTAGAGAGTGCCGGTGCGTATCTTCACCCGGCCGTCGGAGATCGCGGCGATCTCCTGGATGAGGGCGTAGCCGTGCCTGGGGGCATCGGCCAGCGCGGTCAGCAGAAGCAGCGTGGGCTCCTGCAGGGAGCGTTCTGTCATGCGCCTATATATATCTCCTACCGTCATATGCTGTCCTGCGAATCATCATTGGAGCCCTCGGGCGTGCAACAGGTCACTGCTGGGCCCGAGCTGAAGTCCTGCCCGGCAACGCCCACACCGACGACCGGCTGATGCGCGAGCTCGCCACCGGGACCGGGGCGGCTTTCGCTTCCCCGAGTACGACCTCTCTCCCGAGGCCCGCTATCCGGTCGCGATCGAGCAGAACTACGCGGTGGCCCTCTTCGTGCCAGCACCGAGCAGCTGACCGGTCTGCCGCCGGCCCTGCTCATCACGGCCGAGGCGGACGTGCTGCGCGACGAGGGCGAGGCGTACGCCGCGAAGCTGCGGGCGGCCGGGGTGCCGGTGACCGTCACCCGGTACCAGGGCATCATCCACGACTTCGTGATGCTGAACGCGCTGCGCGGCACCCGGGCCGCCCAGGCCGCGATCACCCAGGCCGTGGACGTGCTGCGCGCGGCCTTCGGCGCCTGAGCCTGTAGCTGAACCCTGCGGCCCTTCGGCCTTGTTGAGGTCTGCGGGGGCCGGGGGCAGGCGACGCGGCCGCTTCCCGTGCTTCGAGAGGTCGACTCACGAAGTACGCGGGGGCGGCCGCTGCCCATGGGGCTCCCGTCCGACGTGCCTGCGGGCGGGGCTTCGCAAGTCCCGTCCCGCTTCGCTGCCCCCTGCACGTCAGCAGCTCACCGTGTCCGCCGCGCGCTGCCGTTCCGTCTCGGGAGAGTACTCGGCGGAGCCCGGGCCGGCACTACGCCTCCGGGCTTCGAGCCGCCAGAGGACCGCCGAACACTGCCTCTCCGGTCAACCAGGTCTGCCCCGCCGGCCCTTGTCCGGGGCGGTGGTGATCGTCTACCAAGGGGACAGGACATCGCTTCCGGTCAACAGGAGAGTTCATGCACGCGCCCGGCAAGAACCGGAAGGATGCCCGCCACGACGAGCGGCTCCCCGCACGCAGGTCGAAGGCTCCGGGCGCCGGCCCGGCGTCGGGCCTCATCGGCCTGCAGCGAAGCATCGGCAACGCGGCGGTGGTCGAGCGGATGCGGCGCGCGGACGTGGCCCAGGAGGAGCAGGAGCAGGAGCATCTGCACGAGGCGGGCTGCGGCCACGGCGGGAGCGCGCAGGCCCCGGTGCAGCGGTCCTCGGTGCAGCGGTCCGCGGTGCACGACGTCCTGCGCGGCGCGGGCCGTCCGTTGGACGGTTCCACCCGCGCGGACATGGAGTCGCGGTTCGACGCCGACTTCTCCGACGTCCGTATCCACGACGACCGGGCGGCCAAGGCCTCGGCGTCGGAGATCGGCGCCCGCGCGTACACGTCGGGCAGCCACGTCGTCCTCGGAGAAGGCGGCCGGGACAAGGAGACGCTGGCGCACGAGCTGACCCATGTGATCCAGCAGCGGCAGGGGCCCGTCTCCGGCACCGACAACGGCTCGGGGCTGCGGGTGTCGGACCCGTCGGACCGCTTCGAACGGGAGGCGGAGGCGAACGCGCGGCGCGTCATGAGCGCGCCCCGGCCGGCCGCGCGTGCCGGTGCGGACGCGGCGGACGGTGCGGTCCAGCGGGCCTCGGCGCGGCAGGCGACGGCGCGACAGGTGATGGCCCGTACGGCGTCCGTCCAGCGGATGCCCAAGGCGCCGAGGGCGAAGGTCGGCGGCAAGAAGAAGGGCAGCGCGTCCAACGCGAAGGACGCGCTGATCAAGGAGCTGGTCGGGACCTGGGGCTGGACGTCGCACGGCGGTGCCCAGAACCGCACCCTGCACCTGACGGAGGCGCCGGAGGAGAACCAGACCGCGAGCCTGAACGCCACGGAGAAGATCTACAAGGGCTCGGAGAACACCCGTCCGCCGAAGGACTTCGCCGCCGCCCGGACCACCCAGAGCATGCGCTGGATCTCGACCCTCGCCAAGGAGTACCTCGGGAGCGTCACCTCCTCGCCCGCCGAGGAGGTGCAGGTGAGCGCGATCGGCACCGACCTGTACATCTCCGCCAACCGCAACGTGCACAACGCGAAGCTGCGGGAACTCGCGGCGCAGCACGGCACGGGCAAGGCGTTCGCCAGGGCCCTGGTCGAGCACTTCGGAGGGGCCGACGCAGAGGGCCAGGACCGCTTCGCCCGCCACACCGGCAAGCTGTCCGACCGGGTGGCCGAGGGCGAGACCGGGAGCGGGGACTACGCCGAGATCGCCGGCATGGCGGTCAAGGTGCCCGAGGACGTCTCCGCCGACGACGACGGCCTCCACGCCGAACGGCGACTCCAGAAACTCGACGGCTTCGACCCGGCGAAGACGGTCGGCGTCAAGCGCCCCTGCGTCGTCTGCTACACCCAGATCTACGCCACCCCCGTCCAGGACGGCGACGTCGAGGTCTACCCGGGCCCGCTCTGGCCGAGCAAGGCGGCCAACAAGGGCATGGAGGACTACAAGGTGGAGACCGTCAAGGACTACGCCCAGTACCTGCACGAACTGGTCAAGGCGGCCGGCGGCACCTACATCACCTTCACCCAGCAGGGCGACCTCACCTGGGACCAGAACAGCGACTCCGACACGGACCGCGAGGGCACGAAGGTCGGCGCGGACGACGACGCCATGGAGGTCGACGCGGACTTCTGAGGAGCCGTGGGCGTCCGTCCCGGGCGGGTCCGGCCTGTGCACTTCGCGCCCGCCGACCGAGCGCAGGGCGTTGTGCAGTCAGCCGACACCACTTCGCGGTGTCTCGCGAGACTCGCGAAGTCCGGACAACTGCGGCTGGCGAGCGGGCCTCGCCGTCCAGGCGCCCCATACCCTGGTGGCGACGGCAGACCCGCTCGGCGGCATCCGCCCGGACGGCGAGGTGCACGACCTCTGAGTGGATCCGCGCCTCCGTCACCAGGGCGAGGTCGAGCTGACGGGCGCGTGGGAGGCGCTGACCAATCCGATGTGCCAGGAACGAGACAGTGGCTGGCAGAGAACGAGCAGTCCGTGGTCCGGGAAGTGCGCGGCAGCTCAGCCGGTGAGGTGAGTCAGGAGCGTTCCGCTGGACGGATAGGGGCGTTCGACGGGAAGGAGTTCCCGCGCGGCATCCAAAGCCCCTTCCACCACCTGAGCATGGATCGCATGCGCAGTGGCTGTGACGTCGGTGATCGAAACGATCCATTCCTCTGCGTAGCGCTCAGCGGCTTCGCCGGCGAGGCCGAGTTGAAGAGAGCGATACGGAAGCGGCTGCAGCTGCAGGTCGCGTTCCGGATCCCACTGCACCCGAGCCGGGGCTCGTTTCAACTGGCGCTTCCATGCCGTGCGGTCGGAGTGCAGACCGCGCTCGTAGTGGGCCAGACAGGCGTTCGCCAGGGCCCATTCGAAGCCCTCGCGCGTGATTTCGATCGCCAGGACGGTCTCCTGGCCTTCCTTGGTCGCCCATCCGCAGCGGTACATCATCCAGAGGAACGACGGCTTGATCCACGTCATGCGGTCCCTCTTCCACGCTGCCGGGAAGCGTCCGGTCTGTGCGGCGGGCAGGCCGAGTTCCGGAGCGTATGCCTGGTAGACGGTTACCGTGGCGGCCGTATAGCGGGCGCGGATCTGATGCTTGGGCTCTGGCACGGTGATCAGGTTCGAGGATCGGTGTGCGGCGCGCCAGCGAATTACGGCGCGCGCGACCTTCATGCGCCAGGCCAGCTGGTTCTCTCTCGGAGAAGTGTGAAGGCCGCGCGGCCGAACATCTGGCGCTTGAGCATCTTGATCCGACTGACGTGGCTTTCGGCGACTCCGGCGTTCCACGGAAGGGTGAGACGGTCGTCGCGGGCGATCGTCGAGCCGACGACGAGCAGCCAAGATCGATCCCGGCGTAGGCTCTCGCCAGATCGCAGCCATCACGAGAGGCAGACATGGGCCAGAAGATCATCCGGTTCTCGGACCTGACCGGTACGCACGTGGAGAACGACGACGACCTGGTGCGCATCGTGGTCCGCCAGCACCCCGACCTGGAGGACGGCCCGGTCGAGATCGAAGCGCTCAGCAGTGAGCTGACCGCGGTGGAGGAGTTGGCGCTCGACCTGGTGACCATCGAGCTGCACCACCCCGACGCCGACGAACCGGAGACGGTCGTGCTGGAGGCCGAAGCCTTCAACCGGCTGGCCTCCGCCGCCCCTATGGCCGAGGTACTGCGCAGCGCCAAGAAGGTGGCCCGCACCATCCCGAACCAGCCGACGCCGGCCGGCGCCAAGGAGCGCGTCAACTACGCCAGCCTGGAGCACGCCGGCCGGCCGCACAAGGGCCGCATCACCGACGCCGAGAAGCAGCTCGTGCGGCAGCACCTGGACGAGATCAACGAGCGGCTGACCGCCGAGGGTGTCCGGACGATCGATTTGAGCAACGCCGAGCACGTGGCCCGGTACGGACTGGAGTCCCTCGCACAGGAGCGCGGTGCGGCCCTCGGCTGAGCCTAGGAACGACAGAACCAGGCCCAGCGCACTCTCCGCTGCGCTGGGCCTGAGGCCCGACGTGCCGCGGGTGGGTCCCGTGCGGGGAGGAGAGCTCCCCGGTCAGTCCCACCAGAGCACGACGAGAAGGTCCCTTCGAGCCGCCTCCGCATAGAACGTGCGCAGCGCGCCGAAGTGGCCCAGGAGGTACTCCGTTGGATCACCGGTGAACCCGTAGCCGAGCGTGGAGACCTTGCCGCTGTCGTGGACGGAGTGGAGGATCGCGCGGATGTCGATCTCTCCGAGCAGTTCCGACATCCGGGCAACCGCGTCCGGATCGAGCGCCGTCGCAACGGAGTTGCTGAAGAAGGCGATCGCGTGAGGGGTCGCGTTGAGGAAGTCCAGATCGACATCGGTGTCGCCGTTGGTCGCGCGCCTGAGCGCATCCAGGTGGACAGCGTCGAGTCGTGCCAGTTCGCAGGCCTGCTCCAGCATGGAGGGCGCCCAGTCCAGGTCCAGGCAGTCCTCGGCCGGCGGATCCCAGTGATGATCTCCGTCGGGTGACTGTTCGGCTGACTGACGGCAGGCGGCGAGGTATTCCGCCGAGACTCGGGCGAGCTGCTGGGTGACGGCCATGACGGCAGTATCCCGACGGTGTCCACCGGGTTTGCCGCTACGTCATCGGGCCCACCGGTTCTGTCGAGTAGGTGCTCTGCCCGCGCCCGCGGGTCAGGCGCTGGTTGCCGCAGAGGTCCGGCACCGCGGTCTGCTGTCTTGGTGCCGCTCGGCTGGCAGCGATCGGGTGGCGCACCCCGGTCGCGGCCGGGGCGAGCCCGCCTTCGCAACGGCCGCCCTTCCGGCGGCCGCGACGCCGATCCGGCTACGCCGTCGGCGGGGCGGCCTGGCCGGTCAGGCTGCGGGGACGGGCCGGAGCCGGTAGGCGTCCCCGTGGGCGATGACGCGGCCGGCGGTGGGCGGGGCGAAGTGGGTGCCCAGGAGGAGGGTGTCCGTGCCGGCGAGGGAGGCGAGCAGGGCACGGCGGGTGGCCTCGGACTGCTGCGGGTCGATGTCGACGCAGGCGCCGATGGTGGGGTGGGCGAGCTGGACCGGGTGGTGGATGCAGTCACCGGTGATCAGCGCCTTCTCGCCGCGGCTGGTCAGTTCGACGGCGACATGGCCGGGGGTGTGGCCGGGTGTGGAGATCAGACGCAGTCCCGGGACGATCTGCACGCCGCCTTCGTCCGGGACGTCGACCAGGTCCAGCAGACCGGCCCGCTCGACCGGGATCACCGAGTCGCGGAACATCTGGCGGCGCGCCTCCTCCATGTCGTAGGCGGCCCAGAACTCCCGTTCGGTGCGGGCGGTGAGGTAGCGGGCGCGGGGGAAGGTGGGGACCCACGCGCCGTCCACCGTGCGGGTGTTCCAGCCGACGTGGTCGGCGTGCAGGTGGGTGAGGATCACGAGGTCGACGGAGTCCGGCGGGAAGCCGGCGGCGGTGAGGCGCTCCGGGTAGTCGGTGTGCAGGTCGTGCCAGGCCGGGTTGGCCCGTTCCTTGCCGTTGCCGATTCCGGTGTCGACGAGCACGCGCAGCCCGTCGACGGTGAAGGCGAAGCTGTGGCTGTCGAGGTGGAGGATGCCGTCCTGGCCGGCGAAGTGGGGCTGCAGCCAGTCCTGGCCGGCCACCACCTCGGGGGTGGCGTCGGGCAGCAGCCACGGTCCGGTTGCCGGCGGCAGCAGGACTTCGTCGATGCGGTGGACGGTGAGGTCGCCCACCGTCCAGGACGGGATGGTGCGGGCAGGGGGAGTGCGCATGATCGGTCGTTTCCTTTGCTCTTCAGCTGCTGTTGCGCTGCGCTTCAGCGGAGAGGGAGGTCGAGGGGGAGGCGAGGTGGTCGGTTGCCGTCCGGCGCCGGGGCGCGGCGAGTGCCGCCGGCGCCGCTGCGGCGAGGAGGGCGGTGATGACGGCGTAGGCGTGGGAGGTGGCCCCGAGCCCGTAGTGCTGGGTGGCGGCGCCCGCGGCGATGGCGGGCAGGCTCATGGCGAGGTAGCTGAGGACGTAGTAGGCGGCCAGTGTGCCGGCGCGGTCCTGCTCGCGGAGCGGGCCGAGGAGCATCCGCAGCGCCCCTTGGGAGACGGCGCCGAAGGCCGCGCCGGCGACGGCTGCGCCGGTGTAGACGGCGGGCAGTCCGGCGCCGTGCAGACCGCTCAGCGTCAGGGCCGTGGCGGGCACGACGGACAGGCATCCGCCGATGGTGGTGGTGCGGGGGTCGATGCGGCGCAGGGCCCAGACGGTGAGCGCGGCGGTGGCGCTGAGGGTGAAGAAGACCATGCCGCGGGCCGCCTGCGGGGCGTCGGGGGCGACCAGGCGCACGAGGGCCGGCCCGAGGGAGGAGTAGAAGCCGCCCAGGGCCCAGACGGCGACGACGGCGGTGCCGGTGGTCAGCAGGGTGCGGCGGGCCGCGGGCGGGACGCCGAGCTGCGGGCGCAGGGAGCGTAGCGCTCCCGCACGGCGGCGGGCCGTCTCCGTGGTGAAGGCGACCGCGATCGCCTGGGCGGCGAACAGCGCCGCCATCAGCGCGTAGACGGTGACGGTGGGGGCCGGGGCGAAGCGGACGAGGAGGGTGGAGGCGAGGACGCCCGCGGCCATGCCGGCGACCGGGGCGATGGTGTTGGTCAGGGCGGCCCGTCCCGGGCGCCCGGGGTGCTCCAGGTCGAGGAGTGCCGCGCCCGCGGCGCTGGTGGCCGCGCCGGTGGCCACCCCCTGCAGGAGGCGAGCCACCGTCAGGGAGCCCGCGCCGTCCGCCGAGGCCAGGAGGACCATGGCGGCGGCCTGCGCGAGCAGAGCGCCCGTCAGGACGGGGCGCCGTCCCAGCCGGTCGGAGAGCGCTCCGGTGGTGAGCAGGGCCGACAGCAGCGCCAGGGCGTAGGCGCTGAAGACCACCGTGACGTCGAGCGCGGAAAGGCCCCACCGGTCCTGGTAGAGCGGGTACAGCGGCGTCGGGGCACTGGATGCGGCCAGGAGGGCCACGAGTACCGAGGCGTCGAGGACGAAGGATGCCGCACGGTTCCGCGCCCGGGAGCGGTGCGCGGGTGCGCCGGGCCGGCCGCTCCCAGGCGGGCGGCGGGGGTGGCGCGCGGGTGTGCCGGACAAGGTGCCGGACATGGAACTCCCTCCACTAACGCAATCCGTTTGCTTTAAGTGAGGGTAGGACCTACAGTCGCACTAACGCAAACGAATAGCTTTTGGTGTCGCGGCGCCGCGCCGCCGCTCCGGGCCCGATCACCCGATCAGGAGAGAGTCCATGTCCTCCGCCGAACCGTCCCCTGCCGCACCGTCCTCCGCCGAACCGTCCCCTGCCGCACCGTCCTCCGCCGAGCTCACCCCGCCCGAGGCCGCCCGCTGGGCCGCCCGTGCCGGGCTTCCCCTGCCCGACGACCGCCACGCCGCGGTTGCGGCCACCGCCGACCACATCCACGCCGTCGTCGCGGTCCTGCGCGAACTGGACTTCGGGGACACCCCGCCCGCCGCCGCCTACCGCGCGGGGAAGGAGTAGGACGATGGAGCCGTACGAGCTGTCCATCACCGCCGCCGCGGAGGAGATCCAGGCCCGCCGGCTGTCCCCGGTCGAGCTGGTCGACTCGGTCCTCCAGCGCATCGAGCAGGTGGAGCCGCACCTCGGGGCCTACGTCACGGTCGCGGCGGACCAGGCGCGCCGAACGGCCCGCGAGGCCGAGCACGAAGCCGCGCAGGGCCGGTTCCGCGGTCCGCTGCACGGGATCCCGGTCGGGCTCAAGGACCTGATCGACGTCGCCGGTTCGCCCACCACAGCCAGCTCCCGGGTGCGCGCCGACCACCGCGCGGCCTCCGACAGCATGGTCGCCGCACGGCTGCGGGCGGCCGGCGCGATCGTGGTCGGCAAGACGCACACCCACGAGTTCGCCTACGGCCTGACCACCCCGCAGACCGCCAACGCCTGGGACCGCGACAGGGTCGCGGGTGGTTCCAGCGGAGGGTCCGCCGTCGCCGTGGCCTCCGGCGCGGCGACCTTCGCCCTCGGCACCGACACCGGCGGATCGATCCGGGTGCCCGCCGCGCTGAACGGGGTGGTCGGACTCAAGCCGACCTACGGGCTCGTGCCCCGCCACGGCGTCACGTCGCTGTCCTGGTCCCTCGACCACGTCGGCCCGATCACCCGTACCGTCGAGGACGCGGCCCTCGTCCTGGCCGCCCTCGCCGGGCACGACCCGCGCGACCCCGCCTCGGTGGCCGCCCCCGCCGTCGACTACCGGCCGCCCTCCGACCCGGACCTGACGGGAGTGCGCGTCGGCGTGCCGCGCACCCACTACTTCGACCACGTCGACGCAGAGGTGGCGGCGGCCGTCCACCGTGCCGTCGCGCAGTTGGAGGCGCTCGGCGCCCGGCTCGTCGAGATCGACATCCCGATGACCCGCTACCTCCAGGCCACCCAGTGGGGCCTGATGGTGCCGGAGGCCACCGCCTACCACGAAAGCACCCTGCGCACCGTCCCCGAGCTGTACCAGCCGGACGTCCGGATCCTCCTGGAGGCCGGCGAGCTGATGAGCGCCGGTGACTACCTGCGCGCCCAGCGGGCCCGGACGCTGATGCGCGACGCATGGGCCCGCATCCTGGAGGACGTCGACCTGATCGCCGCCCCGACGGTCCCGACGACCGCCGTCCGCGCCGGCCAGGAGACCGTCACCTGGCCCGACGGCAGGGTCGAGAGCGTCCCCGACGCCTACGTCCGCCTCTCCTCCCCGGCGAACATCACCGGGGTGCCCGCGCTGTCCGTCCCGGTCGGCCACGATTCGGCGGGCATGCCGATCGGCATGCAGCTGCTCGGGCGGCACTTCGGCGAGCGGACGCTGCTGCGGGTGGGCCACGCCTACGAGGGGACGCAGTCCGGCCGCGCGCTCGCGCCGGTCAGCTGAGAGCGGCGGGCGGGCCGGGTCGGAGCCCTCCGGCCTCGGGCCGGGCGGGCCGGGCGGGCCGGAGCCCTCCGGTCCCGGCCCGCCCCCACGCCGCTCGGGCCGGGGGCGTCGGACCGCCCGATGACGCGGACGCCTCTAAACGCAACAGCTGTGCTTTAACATGGTCGGGTGAGTCGCAAGCAGATGGTGCGCCCCGGCGGGCGCAGCGCCCGGGTCCAGGCGTCGGTGCACACCGCCGTACGCGAGCTCCTGCAAGAGGTGGGCCGCGACGCGCTGACCGTGCCCCTGGTCGCCCAGCGCGCCGGAGTCACCCCGTCCACGATCTACCGGCGCTGGGGCGACCTGCAGGAACTGCTGTCGGACGTCGCGGTGGAGCGGTTGCGACCCGACACCGAGCCGGAGGACCACGGCGACCTGCGGTCCGACCTCACGGCCTGGGCCGAGCAGTTCCTCGACGAGATGGCGTCCGCCTCCGGCCGCGCCTACATCCGCGACGCCCTGCTCGGCGACCCGGACGGCAGCAACGCCGGCCAGTGCTCGGCCTACGCGGCCGAACAGATCGACGTCATCGTCGCCCGTGCGGTCGACCGCGGGGAGAGCGCCCCCGACGTCGAGACGGCCATGGACCGCGTCGTCGCCCCCATGATGTACCGCATCCTCTTCCGCCCGGCCGGGCTCGACGCCGCCTACGCCCGCCGGCTCGTCACCGACCTCCTCGCCGCCCCCGGGGAGGGCGACCGGTGAACGGCCCGCGGCAGCCGTAGACGCGCCGCCCCCCGGTCACGGCGGCACGGACACCTGGCCGTCCCCGCCCTGCCGGGCAGCAGCAGCCGCCGCCCGGCAGGGCGGACGCTTCCGCCGACCCGCTCCACCGCTCAGTCAAGAACCACCACGACGGCAACCCGCTCGCCGGCAACCCCGAGGGGGCCGCCGGTGCCGGTTTTCCTGAATCAGCGTCGCGTCACGACACCCGCTCAGTGCGGTCGTGGTGGCGCCTTGCGGAGGAGCTCTTCAGCCGTGCACGTCTGGTCCGGATCCAGGACGAGACAGATGTTGAAGCCCTGGTCATCGCTCCTGACCTGGGCCTCGAGGTAGCACGGCCTCCCGGTCGAACTGGCGGTGCCCGTCGTCACCGTGAATGACTCGCCTTCGGTCGCCGACTCGGGGTCCGTGAGGGTCTGCGACGATCTGTCCTGCACGTAGAACCGCCACCTACCGGCCGCGATGTTCGCAGAGCACGTGTAGTCGGGCACGGCATGGTCGATCCCACTCGCCGTCAGGCTGTGGTCGGCAGCGATGTGCACGCTGGCGCCGGCCGCATTGGCCCAGTCGCCGACCAGATCGGCGTGCTGGATCACGGCCGCCTCGCCGCCGGCGTCCGCGCACGCGGTGCACGCGAAGGCCAGGCACCCGAGAACTGCCGCGACGCGCCCAGAAGCCCTGCTGAGCAGGTGGGCAGGGCGCCGCATCCTGTCAGCTGCGCGCCATGCAGACCGCCCGGCCGTGGCGGCTTCGACTGGGAACCCTCGCATCGACTCCGTGCCCCCGCCCGTCGGGTTGACCGTCTCTGCAGCGCGCGCCCAGCAGGCTGCAGGGTCCCGCAGCTGTCCGGTGCAAGCTCGGGCCAGCTTGCCAGATTTCCTGAACGCGTTCAATTGACAGCTTGGGCGGTGCCATCCAGGCCGCCAGGCAAAGCCGCCGCACGCAGATGGCACCGCGGGCGAGGTCAAGCAGGCTCTGATGGAGATCGGCGCGGCGCTCGCAGTGGCTGCGAAGCCGTTTGAGCTGGCCCCGTTCTACGCGTTCGGGTCCCAGACTGCGAGCTGCTCCATCGGCTCCGTGTCGCCGGTGTTCTCCAGGGCCTCGAGCGGGAGGCGGTCGTAGAAGTAGAGGACCAGGTCGCTCGCTGCGCCTCGCATCACCAGGTCGCCCGGTTCCGCGTCGGCGGCGAGGTCGTCGCAGCGGACGCCGTCGGCGTTGAGGGTCAGGCGCCAGGAGCGGTCCTCGGTCGCGTGCAGGTCGATGGTCGCCGGCTTGAACGGCCAGGGAACGGTCGTCGCCGCGACGGTCGTCAGGAACTCGTCGACGCCCTCGACCGCGACGTCCGTCGGCAGCGGCTGCGCGGCGCCCTGGGTGAGCTGGACGTCGTAGGTGTGGACGGCGATCTCCTGGATCTGGTGCCGGGCCAGGGCCCCGCTGGTCTGGGGAGCCTGCGAGCGGCCCCACCAGGTCCAACAGCCGCGGTCCGGGCCGGCCTCGCGCGTCGCGGCGAGCATGAGCTCGGTCGACTCGGCGAGCCAGGCGTCCAGGGCTTCGGGGTCGCGGGGTGCGGTCGGAGCGCCCTTCGGGTCCGTCTTCGCCGGGGGTTCAGCGCCCGGACCCGCCGCGACGATGGCGGCCTGGCGACGGCGGCCGTCACCGAGGTGCTGCGCCAGTTCGCGCAGCGTCCAGTCCGGGCAACTCGGGACCTGGACATCCAGGTCGGGGGCGGACGCGATCGCGGCGCGGAACGCGGCCGAGCGGTCTTCGATCAGCCGCAGGACCTCGGGGAACTCCAAAGTGTTTTGCACGTCGGTGGTGTATCACGGCGCAGCGGCAGTCGGACAGCGAATTTGTCGGACGAACGCGTCGACGGCCGGCTGGAGCGCCGACGCCAAGAGCCGGCCTCAACTCAACGTCTCCCACGGGGCTCCAGCAACACGCCAAGCGGCGCGAAGAAGCAGCAACGCCGCCGCATTGCCCCAGTAGCGACGGGTCCTCCCCGCACCTGCGGGGGAGCTGGTGGCATGCCAGTTGTCCCACATCGATCCCCTGGCCCGCCGACCATGGACGGTCGG